>JBFLWO010000582.1:0-1500 GCA_040757755.1 Actinomycetota bacterium | reverse complement strand
TGAGCCTGCACGCGCGGCGGGCTCAGGCGCCCCCCGACCCCCGCTTGGCGCTCCGCGATGCCGGTGGTCGTCCTGCGGCGCTCCGGCCGCGGACCTCGAGCCGGGCGCCGTCGCCCGTGAGGGAACCCGTCCGGCGATCCTGCCGCCGATGGATGAAACGTTTCACAGTAGGCTGGGGGGCTGAACGAACCGGCCGCCGTCGAGCGCCCAGGAGGCTCACCAGCCCATGCCGTCCCACCTCCACACGAGCCACCACCCGGTCTCCACCGGGTTCACCGAGACCGCGTCCGACTACGAGGACGCGGTGCGGTTCAACGTCGAGGGCGCCCAGCGTCTGGTGCTCTCCATCCCGCCGGGCCGGTACGACGACGTCCTGGACGTGGGCTGCGGCACCGGCTTCGCCACCCGGGCCGTCATCGACCGGTTCCACCCGGCCAGGATCACCGCCGTGGACCCCGCGGACGGCATGCTGGAGCAGTTCCGGGCGCGGTTCGCGGGCCGGCAGCACGCCGAGATCACCGTCGTCCGGGGGGATGTGGACCACATGCCGGTCCCCGACGGCGCGTTCGACCTCGTGGTGTCCTCGATGGCCTACCACTGGTTCCCGCGCAAGTGGGACGCCGCGAAGGCGATGGCGCGGGCGGCGGCGCCCGGGGGGGTCGTCGCGATCCTCATGTCCGGCCGGGGCGGCGAGCAGGCCTACCGGGATGTGATCGCCAACATCGAGCCCATCAACTACCGGTGGCTCGGGGCGTTCGACGGGAACCTGCGCAGCTGCACCGAGATGGAGGACTACCTGGTCTCGGCGGGGCTGGAGCCGGTGGACATCTGGATGGAGACCCGCACCCGCCACACCACGGTGGAGGCGTACATGGAGCGGATGCGCGTCGTCGCCGGGCACATGATCGGCGACCAGTCCGAGGCGGAGGTGGCCGAGTACGTCGCCAAGATCGAGGCGGAGCTGCGCCGCCGCTCCGGGCCCAGGGGCTGGACCTACGACTTCGCGAAGCTCTTCGCCATCGCCCGGAAGCCGCTCTGACCATGTCCGCGCGCCGATCGCCTGCGCGGACCCGGCGCCGCCGTCCCATCCGGGCGCACGAGGGAGGCGTCCTGCCCCTTCCTGCCGTCACCCGCGCACCGTGAGGGACGCGAGCTCGGCGAGCACGCGCTCGAGCTCGCTCGCCGGCTCGACGAGGCCGGCGACCGGAGGCCGGCCGAGGTCGGCCAGCGTCGCCACGTAGCGATCCCCCTCGCCGCCGGCGGGGACGTAGCGCCGCCAGCCGTCCGCCGCCTCCCGCAGGCGCCGCTCGGCGAGCTGCCGGTCCCCCCGCGCCACCGCGATCAAGCCCTGGAGGCGGGTGAGTCGCGGCACGAGCGCGTCCGGGAAGTCTCCGGCGCCCACCGGCTCCAGCACCGTGGCGCGCAGCTCCGCCTCCGCGTCGTCCAGCCGGTCGAGACCGAGAAGCGCCTCCGCCCGCGCCAGGCGGGCGAGCGGCCGGC
>JBFLWO010000581.1:0-1500 GCA_040757755.1 Actinomycetota bacterium | reverse complement strand
CCGGCGCCGACGAGCCCGACCCGCAGGGGCTCGCCCGCCCGGGCGCGCTCCGCGAGGAGCGCGAGGGCGCGGCGCATCACGGCGGTCCTCCCGCGGCCCGGTGTCGTCTCGGCGGCGTCATGGCCACGGCATCTTGACGCCGCGCCCGGCCGGCGCGACGACGTCAGTGGTGGGCGTGGACGACCGCGTGGCCCTTGCCCCGGGCGATGAGGGCGCGGTTCACGGGCACGGTCACGGCGAACGCCACGGCGAGGGCCGCGGCGAGGCTCCCCCAGAACAGCGCGTCGGCGAGGCCGGCGGCCATCGCGCCGGGCACCGCCAGCATGAACAGGTTGTCGACCACCTCCATCACGGCGATCGACGTGGTGTCGGCGGCCAGCGCCAGGGGCACGACCGTAGAGAGGGCGAGCCCGGAGCGCAGGAGCGGCAGGGACGTGAGCCCGTAGCCGAACAGGAAGGCGAGCGCGACGGCGAGCGCGATCGTGGGCGCGGTGGCCCAGCCGAGGGCGGTGCCGATCGCGAGGCCGGCGACCTCGCCGATGGCGCAGCCGGTGAGGCAGTGCAGCGTGGCGCTCACCGCGACGCGGGTGAGGGCCCGGCCCTGGGCCGGGGCGTGGGCGTGCGACGTCGTCGCCATCTCCTCCTCCTTTACTCCCCGGGAGTATCGACGAGGGGCACGATTGCATACACCTGGGGAGTATGTCAAGCTGCCGCCATGACCGATCCTCACCACACGTCCCCCGGCTACCGGGGGGACAAACCGCGCATCCTCACCCGGCTTCGCCGCGTGGAGGGGCAGGTGCGCGGCATCTCGCGCATGGTCGAGGAGGACCGCTACTGCATCGACGTGCTGCAGCAGATCAGCGCCGCGCGCGCCGCCCTCGACAAGGTGGCCCTCGCCCTCGTCGACGACCACGTGCGCCACTGCGTCCTCGACGGAGCGCCCGAACGGCGCGAGGAGCTCACCGACGAGCTCGTCGCGGCGATCGGCCGCCTCGTCGCGGCCCGCGGGTGACGCGGCCTACGGCGTGAGGCGGGTGCGGCCCGGCTCGCGCAGGCGCAGCATCCGGCCGCCGCGCTCCCGGTACTGGCCCACCCACAGAAGCGGCGGCGAGTACGCGTGCAGCGACACCGCCGGCTCGCCGCCCTCGTGGGCGACCTGGTGGATGTAGCCGAACGGCCCCTCCTGACTGTCCCCCTCCGACAGGACGTGGTCGGTGGGCGGGGCTCCCAGGTGCAGGTGGCTCTCGCGCACGGCGCCGCGGGCCACCGTGATCCCCACCTCCGACACGTCGTGGTCGTGGAAGCCCGTCGTCTGCCCCGGCATCCACGACAGGGCCCAGATGTCCGTGTGCTCGTTCTCGAACACGAGGCGGTAGTCGCGCAGCTCCGGGCTGACGACGACGTAGTCGCGCCACGCGCCGCTGTCGACGATGCGGCGGGTCACCTCGACGAGCTCCGGGGCGGTGAGCACCCGGTCGATGTCCTCGAGGAACGCGA
>JBFLWO010000580.1:0-1514 GCA_040757755.1 Actinomycetota bacterium | reverse complement strand
CCGCCCCCGCCTCCACCAGGCGGGCGGCGACCCGGTCGGCCCGCGCCTCCAGGGCCTCCGCGAACGCGGCGACCGCCTCCCCCCGGTCCCGCGGCGCAAGGCTGGCCCAGCCCGCCTGCGCGCCGCGCGCCGTGGCCAGGGCGTCGTCCGTGTCCGCCCGGGTCGCGCGGGCGATGTGACCCAGGAGCGCGCCGTCCGGCGCGTGCACGGCGAGCAGCGCGCCGGGTGCGGCGCGGCGCACCGTCCCGCCGATGAGGTGACCGTCCACCGCGGTCACGCGACCGGCTCCAGGTCGAGGAACGCGGCGAGGTGGTGCCGTCCGCCGGCCGGGCGTGCCGGGTCGGAGCCGCCGAACGCGTTGGCCCACACGACCCCGGCGCGCAGCCGCCCCGCCATCCACAGGCACCGGGCGCCCGACTCCGTCCACACCCCCGCCGACAGGCCGTCCCCCGCCGCGTTCGCGAGCGCCACCGCCTCGGCCTCGGTGCGGAACGACTCGACGGTGAGGACCGGGCCCGGCACCTCGCCACGGGCGGCGCGGCCCGCGGCGCCCCCGGCGATCACCGCCGGCGCGAACCACGCGCCGCCCGGCGGCGCCCCCGCGCCACGGCGCACGTCGCAGCCGTCCGCCGCCGCGGCGTCGACGACCGCGGCGACCCGTGCGCGCCGGTCGGGGGAGCCGACGGGGCCGACGTCCGTGTTCACGTCCAGGGGGTCCCCCACGCGCAGGCGGTCGAGGCGCGCGGCGAGCCGGTCGAGGACGGCGCCGGCCACGCCCTCCTGCACCACCAGGCGGCAGCCGCGACGGATCATGTGCCCCCGGGTGACGAACGCGGCGTCCACGGCCCCGTCCACGGCCTGGTCGAGCGGGGCGTCCTCGAACACGATGTGCACGCACGCGCCGCCCGCGTCGACCGTGACCCGCGCGCCCGTTCCCGCGGTGGCGCGCCGCACCTCTGCGCCCGCCTGCGCGGACCCGGTGAACGCGACGACGTCCACCCCCGGGTGCGCGGCGAGGGCGGAGCCGGCCGCATCCGTCCCCGTCACGACGTTCACGACGCCCGGCGGCAGGCCCGCCTCCGCGAACGCCTCCGCCAAGCGGAGTGCGGTGAGCGACGCCTCCGGCGCCGGCTTCAGCACGACCGCCGCGCCGCAGGCGAGCGCGGGGGAGACCGCCGCCGCGACGGTCGCGAGGGGCGAGGCGGCGGGGGTGATGACGGCGGCGACCCCGGCGGGGCGGGCCCGCATCCCGGGGACCACCAGGCCCAGCTTGTCCGCCCAGCCGGCGTGGTGGAACACCTGTGCCGCGGCGAGCGGCGCGTCGACGTCGCGCGACACCCGGATCGGGACGCCCGCCTCCAGGGACTGCAGCACCGCCAGCTCGCGACCGCGGTCGCGCAGCACCCGGGCGGCGCGCAGGAGCAGGCGGGCGCGCCGGGCCGGCGGCATGTCGCGCCACCCCTCCGCGGCGGCGCGGGCGGAGTCGACGGCGGCGTCGACGTCGCGGGGCCCGG
>JBFLWO010000579.1:0-1514 GCA_040757755.1 Actinomycetota bacterium | reverse complement strand
GCGCCCTGGGCGCCGCGCACAACCCCGCGGACTCCGCCGTCGTGCGCATCCGCCAAGCGCGGACGCCACGGCAGCCGCCGCGGGCCGCGGCGTCCCCGCGGGCGCCGGCGGCTCGGCCACACGCACCAAACGGCGGGTACGCGATCCCGGATGTCCCGACCGAAGCGCGGCGCCACGGGCCGGTCCTACCGTGGAGCGACGTTGTCGACCCCGGGAGGGCACATGACCCAGCAGGCACCCAGAGCGTCCGGCTCCACCGACCTGTCCCGGCGGCAGTTCATCGCCCGGGCGGGGGCGCTCGGCGCTCTGGCGATCGGCGGCTCGTCGATCCTCGCCGCGTGCGGCAGCTCCGGCTCCGCATCCGGCGGCGGGGGGAGGACCGTGAAGATCGGCTTCATCGCCCTCACGGACTCCGCCCCGGTCATCATGGCGAAGGAGCTCGGCTACTACGCCGAGCGCGGCGTCGAGGTCGAGGTCCTGAAGCAGGCCTCCTGGCCCGCGCTGCGCGACGCGCTCCTCGCCGGCGACATCGACGCCGCGCACTGCCTGTCGAGCATGCCGTTCTCCGTCGCCACCGGGATCAGCGGCACCCGCACCCAGCGGCTGCCGATCGCCATGATCCTGAGCAACAACGGGCAGGGCATCACGCTCAAGAGCGACTACTCCGCCGCCGGCTACGGCGACCTCGCCGGCGTGAGGAAGGCGCTCGCGAAGCGCGGCACCACCCTCGCCATGACCTACCCGGGCGGCACGCACGACACGTGGCTTCGCTACTGGCTCCTGGCCGCCGGCGTGCCCGGCGACTCCGTCGAGATCATCCCGATCCCGCCGCCGCAGATGGTCGCCAACATGAAGGTCGGCACCATGGACGGCTACTCCGTCGGCGAGCCGTGGAACGCCGTCGCCGTGAAGGAGGGCATCGGCTTCACCGCGATCGCCAGCCAGGACATCTGGCGCCACCACCCCGAGAAGGCGCTCGTCGTGAACCCCGACTTCGCGACGTCCCGCCAGTCCGAGCTCGAGGCCGTGATGGGGGCCGTGCTCGCCGCGTGCAAGTGGCTGGACGTGCCCGCGAACCGGGCGAAGGCCGCCACGACGATCAGCGCCGCCGCCTACGTCAACGCCCCCGCCAAGGAGATCGAGGGCCGCATGCTCGGCAACTACGAGCTCGGCGCCGGCCTGGGGGCGAAGAGCTTCCCCGACGACCACATGCTGTTCCACCGCGACGGCGCCACCAACGTGCCGCGCCACCGCGACGCGATCTGGTTCATGACCCAGTTCCAGCGCTTCGGGCTGCTGAAGAAGGCCCCCGACTACCACGGCATCGCCGAGGACCTCATCCTCCGCGACCTGTACGAGAAGGTCGCGAAGGCGGAGGGCGTCGCGATCCCCGACGACGACATGGCGCCCTTCACGGTCGAGCTCGACGGTGCGCGCTTCGACCCGAACACACCGCGGCAGGAGGCGTCACGCGCATGAGCACCACCTCGTCGCCGCCCATCACGGCCGCCGCC
>JBFLWO010000578.1:0-1525 GCA_040757755.1 Actinomycetota bacterium | reverse complement strand
GCGGGGCTCACCGTGAGCTACCCCGCGGCCACCCCGCCGGGCGCGACGCTCGCGCTGTGCGCCGTCACCGCCCTCGTCGCGTCGTGGGCCGCCACGTTGCCGCGGCGGCGCGCCCCCTCGGGCGGCGCGGGATCCCGGTGCCGTCGCCGGATCCTCCGGGAGAGCTGACGGTGGGGTCGGTCCGCGCGCCCGGTAACGGGATCCCACGCGGAGGCGCGTCAGATCCCGGTGCCCTCGGTATGGCCGCCGATGTACGTGAGGGTGGCCCCGTCGATGACCATGCCCACCCCATCGGTTGATTCCCCGATGAAGCGCAACGTGCCGCGTCCGTTCGTGACACGCACGCTCCGCGAACCCGTCCCGATCCGGGCGGTGAACACGAGCGAGCCGGTGCCGTTCGTCCGGAACCGCCCATCCGCAAACCGGCGCCCCCCGAGCGTGATCGTCCCCCGACCGCCGAACGCCCGCCCCGCCCGCGTCCTCCCCGTGAACGTCGCGGAACCCGCCACGCGCACCGCCGACACCGCCGTCACCTTCACCCTCACATCGACCACCGCGACGCCCCTCACCTGCGGACGCGGCGCCGCGACCGCCGACGGCAGGACCAACCCGGCGAGCGTCACGGCGGCGAGCACGGCGCGGCGGAGCATCCCGGGCACCCTATCCCACCGCCCCGGACCCCCCGATGCGCGAGGATGTCGCCGTGCCGGACCGTGAACGACGCGCCGTGCCACCCCCACCGGTGAGCCGATGACCACGCGCCGTGTCACCCTGCCCGCACCGGGCCCCGCCGGGGCGGCCCCCGTCCCCGGCAGCCCCGAGTGGCTGCGGCTCGCCCGCCTCGCCCGCGGCCTCTCCTGGCTCAGCCTCGCCTGGATGGGCGCGGAGGGCGCCATCGCCATCCTCGCCGGGGTCCTCGCCGGGTCCATCGCGTTGATCGGCTTCGGCATCGACTCCGCGATCGAAGGCGTCGCCAGCGTCGTCGTGATCTGGCGGTTCACCGGGCGGCGCACGCTGTCCCCGCACGCGGAGCGGCGCGCCCAGGTGCTCGTCGCCGCCCAGTTCTTCCTGCTCGCCCCCTACGTCGCCACCGAGGCCGTCCGGGCGCTGGCGGACGGGAGCCGGCCCGACGCGAGCCCCCTCGGGATCGGGCTCTCCATCTCGAGCCTCGTCGCGATGCCCCTCCTCGGCGTCGCGAAGCGGCGCATCGGGGAGCGCCTCGGCTCCGCCGCCACCCGCGGCGAGGGCGCCCAGAACCTGCTGTGCGCCGCCCTCGCCGCCGCCCTCCTCGCGGGCCTCCTCGGAAACGCCCTCCTGGGGCTGTGGTGGCTCGACCCCGCCGTCGCGCTCCTCGTCGCCGCCGTCGCCGTGAAGGAAGGCGTCGCGGCCTGGCGCGGCGAGGCGTGCGACTGCGCGGCCCCCGCCGTCCCCGCCTGCCCGCAGGACGGCTGCTGCGGCGAGACGGCCCCGCCCGCGACCGCCTGACACCCCGCCCGGCCCACCCCTCCCGGACCGCCCCCGTCTC
>JBFLWO010000577.1:0-1526 GCA_040757755.1 Actinomycetota bacterium | reverse complement strand
TTCCACGCCGCGACGACCTTGTCGTCGCGCTCCGGCGCGGGCCGCTGCGCGCGCGCCGCGTACAGCTTCTGCAGCGCGGAGTCGACGAGGAGAGCGGCGTCCGGACCCACCTCCTGCTCGACCGCCTCCATCGGCCGCGCGACGTGCAGGATCGTGGCGCCCTCGAAGTTGCCGCCGGGGTGCACGCCGAAGCGCACCGTCACCGCACGGGCCTCGTCGGGGGTGAGGACCTCCGCGAGGTCGTCCGGCGTCCACACGAAGTAGGCGCCCTCCCCCTCCGGGGAGTCCGCGTCCTGCGCGGAGGCGAACCCTCCGTCGGGGGCCCGCAACTCCCGCAGCAGGTAGTCGAGGGTGCGCTCCGCGACGTGCCGGTGCTCCCCGTCCCCGGTGACGCGGTGCGCGAGCAGGTACGCGCGGGCGAGCAGCGCGTTGTCGTACAGCATCTTCTCGAAGTGCGGCACGAGCCACACCGCGTCGACGCTGTAGCGGTGGAAGCCGCCGCCGACCTGGTCGTGGATGCCGCCTTCCGCCATGCGCCGCAGCGTCAGCTCCGCCATCTCGCGGGCGTGCGTGTCGTCGTGGCGGCGCCACACGCGGCGCACCAGGAACTCGAGGGCGAGCGACGGCGGGAACTTCGGGGCGGCGCCGAAGCCGCCCTCCACCGGGTCGAACTGGCGGGCGAGGCCGACGGTGGCGTCGTCCGCCATCCGGGCGGTGAGGAGCTCGAGGGAGGGGCGGCGGTGGGACATCGCGGCGAGCCGCTTCTCCACCTCGGCGGCCTGGGCGTCGACGTCGCGGCGCCGCTCCCGGTACGCCTCCGACACGGCGTGGCACAGCTCCGCGAAGCCGGGCAGGCCGCCGCGGGCCTGGCGGGGGAAGTACGTGCCGGCGTAGAACGGCCGCCCCTCCGGGGTGAGGAAGACGGTCATGGGCCAGCCGCCGTGCCCGGTCATGGCGAGCGTCGCCTGCATGTACAGGGCGTCGACGTCCGGGCGCTCCTCCCGGTCGACCTTCACGTTCACGAAAAGCTCGTTCATGACGGCGGCGGTCGCGTCGTCCTCGAACGACTCGTGCGCCATCACGTGGCACCAGTGGCACGACGAGTAGCCGATGGACAGGAGCACGGGGCGGTCTTCGGCGCGGGCCCGCGCGAACGCCTCGTCGCCCCACGGGTACCAGTCCACGGGGTTCTCGGCGTGCTGCCGCAGGTACGGGCTCGTCTCGGCGGCGAGGCGGTTCATCGGGCGAGCATAGTCGCGGTGCCCGGCCCGTGGCGGGGCCGCTGCTACGCTCGGCTCGTGGCCGATCCGTTCCTCTCCGCGGCGGGTCCCGCGCCCGCTCGCGGGCGGGACGCGCTGCTGCGCCAGCTCGCCCTGCTGGGCGTCGCCGCCGCGACGAGCGGCGCGCCGCGGGCACGCGCGAGCCTGGCGGCGACCCTGCTCGCGCTGGACGCGCCGGTGGAGGCGGGGACGCTCCTCGCGGGCGGCGGCACGGAGCCGTGGGCGGTGTGGTGGGGGGTCCTGGCG
>JBFLWO010000576.1:0-1526 GCA_040757755.1 Actinomycetota bacterium | reverse complement strand
CCCCGTCAGGCGCGCTCGCCGGGCAGCCGGGTGGAGAGCCAGGAGATGAACGCGCTGGGGTTGCGCGACTGGGCCATCACCTCGCCGGGGCCGACGAAGTCGAAGACGAAGCCCTCCCCGGACTTCAGCGACTGGATGCTGCGTCCCTCGACGGCGCGGCGCATCGTGAAGGACACGGTCTCCTCGTAGGCGACCATGTGGCCGGTGTCGAGCACGAGGCGCTCCCCGTCGGCGAGGCGGATGCGGTCGAGGGCGCCGTAGCAGGACAGCAGCACGGTGCCGCTGCCGGAGGCCCGCACCAGGAAGCCGCCCTCCCCGCCGAACAGGTTGCGGAAGCCGCCCCACTTCGTGTCGATCTCGACGCTGCTCTCGCACGCGACGAAGGACCCGGCCTGGATGTAGAGGGCCCGGTCGGGGAGCACCTCGCAGGAGACGACGTCGCCGGGCAGGTGGGCGGCGACGTCGACCCAGCCGCCCTCCCCGGGGGCGGTGAAGGTGGTGACGAAGAGGGACTCCCCGCCGAGCACGCCGCGCTTGAGGCTCTTCATGAGGCCGCCCTGCATGCGGGCCTCGAGGGTGACGCCCGCGGACGTCGCCATCATCGCGCCGGACTCGACGCGGACGGTCTCCCCGCCGGCCAGGCCGCAGCGTGCGACGGCGAACGACGGGTTGTGACGGACGGTGACCTCCACGCTGACCTCCTTGACGGGGGTTGACCGGCGGGAGGGTAGTGATGCCACCTTCGGAGCCGCGTCCCGGGTGCCGGCGCCCGGGGCGGGCGTTAGAGTCGGCCGGGTGTCCGGGCGGACCGACGATCGGCGCGCGAAGGACCTGTGGCGGCGCCTGCGGACGGGCGGCGACCCGGCGGCGCGCGACGCCCTCATCGTCATGTACGCGCCCCTGGTGCGGTACGTGGCGGGGCGGATGCGCAGCGCCCTTCCGTCCCACGTGGAGGAGGCGGACCTCGTGTCGTACGGCCTGGTGGGGCTGATGGACGCGGTGGACCGGTTCGACCCCGGGCGCGGCGTCAGGTTCGAGACGTTCGCGGCGCCGCGGGTGCGCGGCGCGATCATCGACGAGCTGCGGTCGCTCGACTGGGTGCCGCGTCACGTGCGGGCCTTGGCGCGGCGGATCGAGCGGACGGCGTCGCAGCTCGAGGGGCGGTTGCAGCGGGCGCCGACGGACGGGGAGCTGGCGGAGGCCCTGGGGATGGAGTCGGACGAGTTCCTCGACGCGGTCGCGTTGATCTCGAACACGTCGCTGGTGGCGCTCGACGAGATGTGGTCCCTGTCGGCGGGCGGGGACTCGATCCCCCTCATCGACACGATCGGCGACCGGGGCCCCACCGACCCGGAGGCGCTGGTGGAGGAGACGGAGCGGCGGGAGAGGATCGTGGCGGCGATCTCGCGCCTGCCGAGCCGGGAGCGGATCGTGGTGTCCCTCTACTACTACGGCGGCCTCACGTTGCGGGAGATCGCCGAGGTGCTGGACGTGTCGGAGACGCGCGCCCGCCAGATCAACGCGAC
>JBFLWO010000575.1:0-1530 GCA_040757755.1 Actinomycetota bacterium | reverse complement strand
AGGTGACGAGGTGACGGACCATCACGAGGGGGCGGCGGGCGCGCCGCGGGACGGCGTCGCCACACGCGGCGGCACGGCCCGGCGGCCGGCACGCACCGGCGCGGCGGTCGCCCCCCTCGAGCAGCGGCTCGAGGAGCACCGCGTCGAGCTGACCGGCTACTGCTACCGCATGCTCGGCTCCGCGTTCGACGCGGAGGACGCTGTGCAGGAGACCCTCACCCGGGCGTGGCGCGGCCACCACCGCTTCGAGCACCGCGCCGCCCTGCGGACGTGGCTGTACCGCATCGCGGGGAACGTCTGCTTCGACATGCTGAGCGCCGGACGGCGGCGCGCCCTGCCGATGGACCTCAGCGCCCTGCCCGGCTCCACCGACACCCCGATCGGCGACCCGCTGCCGGAGGGCACGTGGATCCTTCCCGCCCCCGACGGCCGCGTCCTTCCCGCCGGGGGCGACCCCGGTGACGTCGCGGTGCGCCGCGAGACGATCCGCCTCGCGTTCGTCGCCGCCCTGCAGCACCTCCCGCCCCGCCAGCGCGCCGTCCTCATCCTGCGCGACGTCCTCGCCTGGCGGGCGAGCGAGGTCGCGGAGCTGCTCGACACCACCGTCGCGTCCGTGAACAGCGCGTTGCAGCGGGCCCGCGCCACGCTCGCCGCCACCGACACCGGCGATCACCCGGGGCCCGCGCCCGACGGGGCGCGGCGGGAGCTGCTCGACCGCTACGTCGACGCGTTCGAGCGGTACGACATGGAGTCCCTCACCGCGCTCATCCACGAGGACGCCACCCAGTCGATGCCGCCGTACGCGATGTGGCTGCGCGGCCGCGACGAGATCCTCCGCTGGTGGACGGGCCCGGGCGCCGCCTGCCGCGGGTCCCGCCTGGTGCCCACCGTCGCGAACGGGTCCCCTGCGTTCGGCCAGTACCGGCGGGCGGCGGACGGCGGCCACGCCCCGTGGTCCCTGCAGGTGCTCGAGACGTCCGGCGGCCGCGTCACCGGGTTCACGTTCTTCCTCGACACCGCCGCCCTCTTCCCCCTGTTCGGCCTTCCTCCCCGCCTCGACGCCGAGTCCTCCGCCCCCGGTTGACGGCCGCGTCCCGCGTGTGGGACGGTCGCACCGCCATCACACGTTCAAGGGGGTGAGCCGTGGCCGGTGTCGAGGTCAAGAACGTGGCGGCGCCGGACGAGACCCGTCCGTTCGCCGACAAGGGGCTCGCGCACGTCGTCCAGGTCTCCGGGCACCCCGTGCTGCACGGCGTGTTCGAGCCGGGGTGGAGGTGGTCGGAGCACGTCAAGCCGGTCGCCCAGACCGACCAGTGCATGGCGACGCACCTGCTCTACTGCCTGAGCGGCCGCATGCACATCGTCATGGAGGACGGGTCGGAGGCGGACATCGGGCCCGGTGACGTCGCCGCGGTCAGCCCCGGCCACGACGCCTGGGTCGTGGGGGACGAGCCGTGCGTCGCCGTCGACTTCGGCGGCTACGCCGACTACGCGAGAAGCCGGGGGTAGGGGAGGGGCGGCGCGGGCAGG
>JBFLWO010000574.1:0-1531 GCA_040757755.1 Actinomycetota bacterium | reverse complement strand
CGGGCGGGGTGCGCGCACCCCGCCCGGCCGCCGCGCACCGGCACCTGACCGCCGGTCAGCGCACCTTCACCGCGAGCTGGCCGCGGATCTCCCCGGCGGCGTTCCTGGCGGTGTGCACGTTCACGTAGGCGCGGCCGTTCTCGATCGCGTCGGCCACCTGCCGCGTGATGCGGGCGGTGCCGGTCGCGCCCGAGCGGCACGGCCCGCACAGGGCGATCGCCACCGGGCCCGCCACGCCCCGCCGCCCCAGGTGCACGTGCGCCTGCAGCGCCCGTCCGCTGAGACCGGTGAACGTCAGCTTCCAGGTGAGCGTCGTGCGCGTGCCGCGGCGCAGCGTGGCGGTGAACGACCCGCCCGCCGTGCGGGCCACGCCGGTCGGCTTCGGAACCTCCTGGGCCGCGGTGAGCTTCCCCGTGACCGCGTGGGTCCCGGTTCCCGCCGCCGCCACCCCGGCCCCCAGGGCGAGCGTCGCGGCACCCGCGACGACCGGCAGGGCGCGCCCCAGACTCCTCACTCGACTCATGACTCCTCCTCGTCGTGATCGCCGGACCGAACGGGTCCGCGTCCACGGCTACGCACCGGCGGCGGCAGAGGTTCAGGGACGCGCGGCGAACCTTTCGGGGGCGCCGTGCGTAGACGGTGACGAGACGATGGCGGGCGACGACGACCTGATCCGGATGCTGGGAAGCCCACGCGGCGAGGCCGCCCTGCGCGAGCTGTACCACGCCCACGCGGCGGGGCTCATGGGCTACGCCCTCGCGCGGCTGCGCGACCGCGGGCTGGCGGAGGAGGCCGTCCAGGACGTCTTCACGCGGATCTGGCGCCACGCCGACGCCTACGACCCGTCGGCGGGGAGCCCCCGCGCCTGGATCTACGGCATCGCCCGCAACGCGGTGATCGACCTGGAGCGGCGGCGGGCGGTGCGCCCGCCGCTTCCCGGCGCCCGCGAGGCGGAGGGGGAGGAGCCCGGGGAGGAGTCCATCGAGGTCGCGATGCTGCGGTGGCAGGTGCGGGGCGCCATGGCGCAGCTCCGCCCCGAGCACCGGGAGATCATCCGCCTCATGCGGCTCGAAGGGCTCACCCTGAAGGAGGCGGCCGAACGCACCGGCCTTCCCGTCGGCACCGTGAAGAGCCGCCTGTACTACGCGCTGCAGGCGTTGCGCCTGGCGCTGGAGGAGGCGGGGGCGCTGCCGTGACCGGCTGCCACGCCATCCGGACGCTCCTCGGCGCCGACGCGCTTGGCCTGCTCGACGCGGCGGAGGCCGCGGAGGTGCGCGCCCACCTGGCCGCCTGCCCGGCGTGCGCCGCGGAACGGGCGCGCCTCGTCGAGGCGGTCGCGCTGCTCGACCTCGCCGGGGACGACGCCGACGAGCTGCCCGTGCCGCCCCCCGCCCTGGAGCAGGCGGTGCTCGACCGGTACGCCCGCGCCCGCCGGGCCCGCCGCCGCCGCATGCCGCGGTGGGGGCGCGCCGCCCTGGCCGGCGCCGCCGCCGCCGTGGCGGCGACCGCCGCCGTCGTCGTGATCGTGACC
>JBFLWO010000573.1:0-1535 GCA_040757755.1 Actinomycetota bacterium | reverse complement strand
ACGGCGACGCGACGCTGGCCCGCATCGTCGCCGGGTCGCCGGTGCCGCCGCGGCGGCGCTTCCGGCGGGTGGTCGGTGCCGCGGTCGCCGCCGCGGGAGCCGCGATCGGGGTCGCGCTCCTGGCCGTGCTGGTGATCGCGGCGCCGGACGGCGGCGGCACGAGCGCCCCGGAGGGCTACGGCGTCGAGGTCGACGTCCACGTCGCCGTCCCCGGGGGCTCCAGCATGACGAGCGGGGAGGCGACGGCGCAGGCGGCACGCATCATCATGGCCCGCGCCCGCGCCCGCCACCTTGATGACATCCAGGTCACGACCCTCGCACCGGGGTCCCTGCGCGTCACCGTGCCGGGCGCGGTGGCCACCCTGCCGTCGATGGAGCTTCTCGCCTCCCCCCAGGTCGCCCTCTACGACCTGCGCCGCAGCGAGGTGGCGCGCGGCAACCCGGTGGACCTGGTCGCGAAGGCCCGGACCCTGGCGCCGCCGGACACCCCCCTGGACGGGGGCTTCTCCCTGCTGATCGAGTCGGACGGCTTCCGGGGCCAGGGGTGGGGCACCGCGAGGTCCCGGGCAGAGGCGCTGAGCCCGTTCAGCGCTGTCGTGCCCGGGGGGCGGGTCGAGGCGACGCCCCGCGGGTACCTCGTCGTGCCCAACGTCCCATCAGGTTCGCGGGGATGGCTGCTTCGTGGCGCCCCCGCCGTCTTCGGCGACGCGATCACCGGCGCGCGCCTCACCGACGCGTCCACGGTCGAGCTCACCCTGAGCGAGGAGGCACGGCGACAGCTGGCGCCCCTCGCGGCGGACGCCGAGCCGTCGACCCGGGTGGCGCTGCTCATCGTCAGAGGGTTCGCGGTTCGGGAGGTCGACGGGGCGGATCTGCGCCGCGCCGCGGAGACGGGCCTGATCGGCATCGGCGACAGCCCGCTTCCCCAGGCGGCGGCGCGTCAGCTCGCCGGCGGCGGTTCCGACGCGATCATGGAGCAGGGACCCGTCCGCCCGTTTGGCACGCCCCCGCCCCGGGCGGGCGTTCCCGTGGAGGATCCAGTCGAGGTGTTCAGCCGGGAAGCGCTCGCCGGCGGGAACTCAGACCTGGGGCGTCCCATCACTGGGACAGCGCTGCGGGTCCTTTCCAAAGACACGCCGGCCGGCACCTGGCGCGTCTATTCCACGCGCACGTCCGGGCACGGCATGGTGACCCTCGTCGCGCCAGGGCACGGGACGATGAACGTCTCCGGCGAGTGCGCTCTGAACATCGACAACCCGCGGGTCGTCATCTGCATGGGTTCGGGCGGGGGCAACACCTCGTCGTTCCACCTTGGCCGGGTGCATCCGTCCGTCGCGACCGTCGACATCGTTACCCCCGATGGGAAGACGGCGCCTGCGCACGTCGAGAACGGGTGGTTCCTCGCGGTGAGCGACGACTCTGCGGGGCGCCCCACGTTCGTGGCGCGGGACGCGGAGGGGCGCGTCGTGGCGGAGGAGACGTCCGCGTTCGGGGGCGTCGAGGTCAGTGAGGTGTCACCCGCCGGCGGGTGACAC
>JBFLWO010000572.1:0-1549 GCA_040757755.1 Actinomycetota bacterium | reverse complement strand
GGCAGGGGCCTGCGACGGTGAAGCGCGCTACGGCGTCGAGGGGATCTTGAGGCGCAGCCCGTACTTCTCGCCGAGCTGCGCGAGCCGCTCGAGATCCGGCGGCGTCTGCGACGGCACCGGCACCTCGCGGCGCTGCGCCGGCTCGCCCGCCTCCGCGAAGAAGCGGTCCATGCCCCCCGGCGTGTAGATGACGAGCAGGCGGACCGGGCCCGCGCCCGCCGGCTCGAAGTTCTCCTCCACCCCGCCGGGGATGTAGAAGAACGTGCCGGGTCCGCCCTCGTGCGTCTCCCCGGCGATGTGGTAGCGCACCCGCCCCTCCAGGACGTAGACGGACTCGCCGCCCGGGTGCTCGTGCGGCGGCGGTCCCATGCCCGCCGGGATGGTCATCTCCATCACGGTGAGCTCACCCCCGGTCTCGTCGCCGGTGGCCCGGACCTCGTAGAGCGAGTTCAGCATCCAGAACGCGTCGCCCTCGCCCGGCCTGCGTACGACGGTGGTGCCGGCCATGCGGCGCCCCTTTCCTCACGGGCCTGTCGCCCGCGCGCCCCGGCGCGCGGGGGCGCCTACCGTCGCGCCTCGCGCGGCGCGCGTCAACACCCCGGCGGGGGACCGCGTCGGGCCGCGTCCGCCCCCCAACAGAAAAGGCCCCGTCACCGGGGCCTTCCACATGCGCCAGAGAGGACTTGAACCTCCACGACCCTAGGGGTCACAAGGCCCTCAACCTTGCGCGTCTACCAATTCCGCCACTGGCGCGAGGGCTCCGGGATTGTACCGATCCGGGCGGCGCCGCGACGGCTCGCGATGCGTCGGACGCCTCTGCTACCGTACGGAACACACGTTCGCATCGACCGGAGGGTGGCGATGGGGGACCTCAGCGAGCGGCAGCAGGCGATCCTCGACTTCATCTCGCGCCATTGCGCGCGCAACGGCTATCCCCCCACCGTGCGGGAGATCGGCCTGGCCGTCGGGCTCGCGTCACCGTCCACCGTGCACGCCCACCTCGCGAAGCTCGAGGAGGCGGGGTACATCCGCCGCGACCCCACCAAGCCGCGGGCGATGCTCCTGAACGACCGGCGGCCCGCACCGGAGGAGCCCGTCCGGCGGGCGGCGGCCCTCCCCCTCGTCGGCGCCGTCGCCGCCGGCTCCCCGATCCTCGCGGACGAGCAGGTGGAGGACTGGGTCGAGGCACCCTTCGCCGGCGACTTCATCCTGCGGGTACGCGGCGACTCCATGGTGGAGGACGGCATCCTCGACGGGGACATGGTCGTCGTGCGCAAGCAGGACACCGCCCGCGACGGCGAGATCGTCGTCGCCCGCATCGAGGACGAGGCCACCGTCAAGCGCATCTACCGCGACGGGCGGCGCATCCGGCTGCAGCCGGCGAACAGCGCGTACGAGCCGATCATGGTGGACGAGGCGCACGTCCTCGGCCGGGTCGTCGGCGTCATGAGGGCGCTGTGATGGCCGCCCCCGCCCGCATCGGCGGCGTCCCGACGCCCCAGGCCGCGCGGGCCCGGGCCGCCGCCACGCTGCAGGACCGGGTCCACCT
>JBFLWO010000571.1:0-1552 GCA_040757755.1 Actinomycetota bacterium | reverse complement strand
GGGGCGGGGCGGGGGCTCGGCTCAGGCCGCCACCTGCTCCACGGCGTCCGTCGCGAGAAGGAGTCGCCGGAGCTCGGCGCAGATCTCCCGGAAGCGCGGGTCGTCGGCGACGGTGGCGCGGTCCCGGGGGCGGGGGATCGGCACGTCGATGACGGTGGCGACGGACGGGCCCGGGGGCGTCGCCATCACGACGATGCGGTCGGCGAGGAACGCGGCCTCCTCGATGCCGTGGGTCACCATCAGCACCGTCTCGGTGCCGCCGTCGCCGCGCCACAGCGACAGGAGCTCCTGCTGCAGCCGCAGGCGCGTGAGGTCGTCGAGGGCCCCGAACGGCTCGTCGAGCAAGAGCACCTTCGGGCCGACCGCGAACGCGCGCGCCACGGCGGCGCGCTGCTGCATGCCGCCGGACGTCTGGGCGGGACGCTTGTTCCGGTGCTCCCACAGGCCCACGGCCCGCAGGTAGCGCTCCACCTCGCCCGCGTTCGTCGCGTCCGACCGGTCGGGCCGGGCGGAGCGCGTCGCGACGAGCGCGTTCTCGTGCAGGCTGAGCCACGGCAGCAGCGAGTAGTTCTGGAACACCATCGCCCGGTCCGGCCCCGGCGCCTCCACCCGCCGCGAGTCGAGCCACACGGTGCCGGAGTCCGGGCCGACGAGCCCCGCGACGACGTTCAGCAGCGTCGACTTCCCGCATCCGGAGTGGCCGATGAGGCACACGAACTCGCCGGAGTCGACCGTGAGGTCCACGTCGCGCAGCACCGGCTGGGAGCCGCCGGACGGCGTCGCGAACGTCTTGTTGACGTGGGAGATCTCGAGCGCCATGTCAGCGTCCCTTCGTCGTCCGCTCGAGGCGCCGGGCGAGCGCGCCGAACACCGTGTCCAGGGCGAACCCGACGATGCCGATGGCGAGGATCGCCGTGAGCACCTTGCGGATGTCGCCCGCGTTGTAGGAGTCCCACACCCAGAAGCCGATGCCCTGGCCGCCGGACAGCATCTCGACGGCGACGATCACGAGCCACGCGATGCCCATCGAGATCCGCAGGCCCGTCACGATCGACGGGAGGCTGTGCGGCACGAGCACGCGCCGCAGGTAGGTGGCGCGGCTGAACCGGAACACGCGCGCCACGTTGCGGTGGTCCTCGCTCACCGACCCGACGCCGAACGCGGTGTTCAGCACGATCGGCCAGACCGCGGTGATGAAGATGACGAACAGCGCGGCGGTGCCGGTTGCCTGGAACACGACGAGGCCGATCGGGAACCACGCGAGCGGCGACACGGGCCGCAGGATCTGCAGGACGGGGTTCAGCATCCGGTGGGCGGTGCGGCTCGCGCCGAGCATCACGCCGAGCGGGATGCCGACGAGCACGGCGAGGCCGAACCCGCCGAAGACCCGGCCGAGGGAGCCGGCGAGGCGGGACACGAGGCCGGGGTCGCCGGCGCCGTCCCCCGACAGGGGGTGGGCGAAGCTCGCCCAGATCTGGCTCCACGTGTCGGCGGGGCCGGGCAGGTCGCTCACGCTGGACGCGAACGCCCAGGCGGCGACGAGGGCGACGAC
>JBFLWO010000570.1:0-1560 GCA_040757755.1 Actinomycetota bacterium | reverse complement strand
CCGAAGCGCAAGCCGGCCCCGCGCCCCCCGGTCCCGCTCGCGTCCGCACCCACGCCGGTGCGCGCCTGGACCGCGCGGATCCTCTACCCGGTGCGCGGCCGCCGCGGCCCCACCGCGCGCTCGCGCGTGCTCGCCCGCATCCCCGTCGAGGCGCCGTACGACCACGGCCCCCAGGTGCTCCTCGTCCTCGCGGCGCGCAGCACCGTCGCGGACGGGGTGTGGTACCGGCTGCTCCTCCCGGACCGGCCGAACGGGGCGGCCGCCTGGGTGCCGGCCCGCGCCGTCTCCGTCACCCCCACCCCGTACCGGGTGAAGGTGCGCCTCGGCGCCCGCCGCGCCGAGCTCCTGCGCTCCGGGCGCGTGGTGCTGCGCTGGACCGTGGCGGTGGGGACCGCGGCGAACCCCACCCCCACCGGGCGGTTCGCGGTGAGCGAGGTCGTGTCGCAGGCGGACCCGCGCGGGTTCTACGGTCCCGCGATCCTGCCGCTCACCGCCCACTCCACCCGGCTGAGCGACTTCGACGGGGGTGACGGGCGCGTCGCCCTGCACGGCACGAGCCGCCCCGACCTCCTCGGCACCGCCGCCAGCCACGGCTGCGTCCGGATGCCGAACGCCGTGACGCGACGTCTGGCCCGCACCCTGCGGCCCGGCGTCCCCGTCGAGATCACCCCGTAGCGGAGGCGCCCTCCGCGGGGGCGAGGAGCTCCGCGGGGTGCGCCACCCGCACCGGCGCCCCGACCTCCGCGAGACCCGCGGCGATCTGCAGCGCGCAGCCGGGGTTCGCCACCGCCACCACCGGCGCCCCTGTCGACGCGATCGCCCGCGCCTTCTGCCGGCGAAGCTCCCCCGACATCTCCGGCTGGGTGACGCTGTACAGGCCGGCGGCGCCGCAGCAGCGCGTCCCGTCCGGCACCTCCACCAGCTCCGCGCCGCCCGCCCGGAGAAGCGCCCGCGGCTGCGCGGCGATGCCCTGCGCGTGGACGTGGTGGCAGGCGTCGTGCACGGCGACGCGGCCGGCCGCGACCCCCTCCGCGGGGCGGAGGTCCATCTCCACCAGGTCCCGCACCCGCTCCGCGAAGCGCTCGGCACGCGCCGCCCACCGCGCATCCTCCGCGAGGAGCTCCCCGTACGTCCTCATGTGGGCGCTGCAGCCGGCGCTGTTCGCGACGACCACGTCGGCGTGCTCCATCACCGCGATCCGGGCCCGCGCCATCCGCTTCGCCGCGTCCGGGCGGCCGTAGTGCATCGCCAGGGCGCCGCAGCAGCCGCCCGCCGCCGGCACCGCCCGGTACCCCGACCCGGCGAGAAGCCGCAGGGTGGCGCGGTGCACCGGGCGGAACGCCACGTCCATCACGCAGCCCGTGAGGAGAAGCGCCGTGGGGCCGTCCCCCTGCGCGGCGGGAAGCGGGGTGCGCAGCTCGGCGAGCGATACGCGCGGCGTCGCCGCCCGCCGGCGGCGCGGCAAGAGCCGGTCGAGCCCGGCCGCCTGCGCCAGGCCGAGCCCCGTCGCCGCGGCCCGCACCAGCCGCTGCCGGGGACGGAGGAACGCCAGGCCGAACG
>JBFLWO010000569.1:0-1570 GCA_040757755.1 Actinomycetota bacterium | reverse complement strand
GGAGCCGCGCCACCTCCAGGTCCTCCCGGTGCAGGCGGGCGCCGTCGCGCATCACCTCCGTCAGAAGCGGAGCGCCGCCCGCCGGGCCCGGCTCATCGGCGAGGGCGAGGACGTCCGGGACGGCCCCGCCGGAGGTGCGCCACACCTGCTTGCGGCCGGGCAGCGTCGCCTTGCGCGGGGAGAGCTTCAGCACCGGCCGGTCCCCGACCTCCACCAGCTTGTACGCCATGTCGAGGAACGAGGCTCCCGCCGACGCGCCGACGCGGCTGCCCACCCCGAACGCGTCGATCGGCGCCCCGCCCTGGACGAGCCGGTCGATCTCCCATTCGTCCAGGCCGCCGCTGGCGACGACGGTCGCGTCGCGGAGGCCGGCGGCGTCGAGCACGCGCCGCGCCTCCCGCGCGAGCGCGTCGAGGTCCCCGGAGTCGAGCCGCACCCCGCCCAGGCGCCGGCCGGCGCGGGCGAGCTCGACCCCCACGGTCGCGGCGCGGCGCACCCCGGTGACGGAGTCGTAGGTGTCGACGAGGAGCACCGGCCGGTCGGGGTGGGTGCGCACGTACGCGCGGAACGCGGTGAGCTCGTCGGGGAACGCCTGCACGAACGAGTGCGCCATCGTGCCGGCGACGGGGATCCCCGAGCGCCTCCCGGCGGGCACGTTGCTCGTCGAGGCGAACCCCCCGAGCCGGGTGGCGCGCGCCACCGCCATGGCGGCGTCGGCCCCGTGGGCGCGGCGCAGGGCGAAGTCGATGAGGGGGCGGCCCCCGGCGACGTGCACGCAGCGCGCCGCCCGGGTGGCGATGAGGGACTCGAGGTGCACGGGGTTCATGACGGCGCCCTCCACGAGCTGCGCCTCGAGCAGTGGTCCGGTGACCTCGACGAGCGGCTCGTCCGGCTGGACGGGGAGCCCCTCGGGGACCGCGCGCACCGACCCCGTGAACCGCGCCGACTCCAGGCGCCGCAGCAGCGCGGGGGTGAAGAGGCGCAGGGACTCGAGCCAGGCGAGGGCGTCGCCGTGGAACGCGAGGCCCTCGACCGCGTCGAGCGCCGCATCGAGTCCGGCGGCGACGAGGTACCCCCACCCGGCGGGCAGGTCCCGGGCGAACAGGCTGAACGTGGCGGGCGCCCGGTCGACGCCCTCCCGCAGGTACGCCTCCGCCATGGTGAGCTCGTACAGGTCGAGCAGGGGCATGCCCTCGCGCGCCACGTCCGCCACCCGTCAGCCCGTGGTGGGGGGTCGCCCGCCGCGGCCGCCTGCCGGGCGGGTGTTTCGCGACGGCCCCGCGCGGGCAGCCTCTCTTTCTGGGACGCCTCGTCCCGGGGAGCGTTGCGCGGAGGGAGGTGCACGCATGCGGGGGCGGATCGGGGACCGGCTGGTGGTGGCGGGCCACCGCGTCGGGCAGGTCGAGCGCGCGGCCCGGATCCTCGAGGTGCGGGGGCCCGATGGTACCCCGCCGTTCCGGGTCCGGTGGGAGGACACGGGGTCGGAGGCGGTGGTGTTCCCGGGCTCCGACGCGCACGTGGTGGCGGAGGCGGGGGAGGCGCCGACGCGGGGTCCCGGGCGCGCCGCGTA
>JBFLWO010000568.1:0-1581 GCA_040757755.1 Actinomycetota bacterium | reverse complement strand
GGGGAGGCGCCTTCGGGGCGGGCCGGCGGGAGCGGAGCGGGGTCGGCGAGGTCATGGGGACCACCATAGGGCCCCCCTCGGACGGAGAACAGGTGTTCGACCCCCGGGGTGGCGGAACGCGTCTTCGGGGGCCCCGGGGGTGAAACGGCCGTTTCAGGGGCGGCGGTGGGGGACGAATCCCTCTCCCTGGGGGGAAATGGATTGCTTTGTGGGGAAGAGTGGGGTAGCGTGGGGACGCAATGCAACGCCGGCTGCTTATTGGGACCTATGAGTGCAGCCTTGACGATCGCTTCCGCCTGGCCGTCCCCGCGAAGCTGCGGGACCACTTCGCCGACGGAGCCACCGTGTCCTGGTGGCTGGACGACTGCCTGGTACTCGCGCCCGGCACGGAGTGGGACGCCCTCATCGAGCGGACGTTCGGGTCGTTGAACGTGCTGAACGACAAGCAGCGGTTCCTTCGCCGCTACCTCCTGGCCGGCGCGTTCCCCACCGACGCGCTGGACAAGCAGGGGCGCCTCGTGATCCCCGCGAAGCTGCGCGAGCACGCGGGCCTGGGGGCGAAGGTCACCGTGATCGGCGCCGGCGAGTACCTCGAGGTGTGGGACCCCGCGCGTCTCGACGCGCGGTTCGGCGATCTCGAACGGGAGGGGGTGTCCAGCGTTGCCAGCCGTCTTGCAGAGGGAATGGGTTGAGGTCGTCGTGCCGTCCGCGGAGATCACCGGCCACCACGCCCCCGTCCTCGTCGACGAGGTCGTGCGCCTGCTGTCGCCGGCCCCCGGGGACGTCGTCGTGGACTGCACGTTCGGCGCCGGCGGCCACGCCCGCCGCCTGGCGTCCCGCATCGGCCCGGACGGGCTCTACATCGCGATCGACAGGGACCCGTCGGTGCGGGAGCACTTCGACGCGTTCGCCGCGTCCGCGCCGTGCCGCACCCGTTTCGTGCGCGCGAACTTCGCGGAGGCCCTGCCGGCGCTCATGGCCGAGGGGGTGCGGGCGGACGGGGTGCTGATGGACCTGGGGGTGTCGTCGATGCAGGTGGACCTGCCGGAGCGGGGCTTCTCGTACGCCCGGCAGGCGCCGCTCGACATGCGGATGGACCCGGGGGAGCAGCGCTCCGCCGCGGACCTGGTGGCGGACTCCAGCGAGGCGGAACTCGCGAAGGTTTTCCGCGCCTTCGGCGAGGAGCGCCACGCCCGCCCGATCGCCCGGGCGATCGTGCGCCGCCGCGCGGACTCCCCGATCACGACCACCGCCGACCTCGTCGAGGTGATCCGGGGGGCCCTGCCCACCCCGGCGCTGTTCGCCGGCGGCCACCCGGCGAAGCGCGTGTTCCAGGCGCTGCGGATCGCGGTGAACGACGAGCTCGGCAGCCTGGAGGCGGGCCTCGCGGCGGCGTTCGCGATCACCGCGCCCGGCGGGCGGCTCGCCGTGATCGCCTTCCACTCCCTCGAGGACCGCATGGTGAAGCGCTTCTTCGTGGAGCGCTCCCGCGGCTGCGTGTGCCCGCCGGAGCTGCCGGCGTGCGCGTGCGGGCGGGAGCCGGAAGGGCGCCTGGCGGCGTCGAAGGCGCTGCGCCCCCGG
>JBFLWO010000567.1:0-1583 GCA_040757755.1 Actinomycetota bacterium | reverse complement strand
TGAGATCCTCGCGCTCGTCGCGGCCGAACGCGGGGGCGCGGGCCGGCTCGGGGCGCGGCTCCCGGGCGTAGACGGCCGGCTCGGGCCGGCGCGGCTCGGCGGCGGTCGCGGCGCGGCGCGGCTCCGCCTGCGGCGCCTTGTCGAAGCCGGTGGCGATGACCGTGACCCGGATGTGGTCCCCGGCGTTCTCGTCGATGACCGCGCCGAAGATCACGTTGCAGTCGTCGGCGGCGGCGCCGCGGATGATGGTGGCGGCCTCGTCGATCTCGAACAGCCCGAGGTCCGGGCCGCCGGTGATGTTGAGCAGCACGCCGGTGGCGCCCGCGACGGTCGCCTCGAGGAGCGGCGAGGAGATCGCGGCCTTCGCGGCCTCGGCGGCGCGGTTCTCGCCGGACGCCGTGCCGATGCCCATGAGCGACGACCCGGCGCCCTCCATCACGGAGCGCACGTCGGCGAAGTCGAGGTTGATGAGGCCGGGCACGGTGATGAGGTCGGTGATGCCCTGCACGCCCTGCCGCAGGACGTCGTCGGCCATGCGGAACGCGTCGATGATCGACGTGCGCCGCTCCACCACCTCGAGGAGCCGCTCGTTCGGGATGACGATGACCGAGTCGACGTGCTTGCGCAGCTCGAGGATGCCGTCCTCCGCCTGGCTCGCCCGCTGGCTGCCCTCGAACGAGAACGGCCGGGTGACCACGGCGACGGTGAGCGCCCCGGCCTCCCGCGCGATCTGGGCGATGACGGGGGCCGCGCCGGTGCCGGTGCCGCCGCCCTCGCCGGCGGTGACGAACACGAGGTCGGCGCCCTTCAGGGCCTCCTTCAGCTCCTCCCGGCTCTCCTCCGCCGCCTCGCGCCCCACCTTGGGGTTGGCGCCGGCGCCGAGGCCCCGGGTGAGGGTGCCGCCGATGTGGATCTTGTGGTCGGCGTCGCACATCGACAGCGCCTGGGCGTCGGTGTTCACGGCGATGAACTCCACGCCGCGCACCCCGGCGTCGATCATCCGGTTCACCGCGTTGGTCCCGCCGCCGCCGACGCCGACGACCTTGATCACCGCCAGGTATCCGCTCTCCACCCTCGCCCTCCTGATCGTGCGCGCCGCGAGGTGGCGCCCGGTGTCGTGTCACTGCGGCCGGCGGGCCTCGGGAGCGCCGTCCCGCGCCTGAGCAGGCGCTTCAGGGTGCGGCGGGAAACCCTCGACCTTTGCTCGACCCCCGCCTCGCGCCCCCTTTCGGCCGGTTCGCCGGTACGGAGGACGTGAAGCGGCAGCTTGGCAAGCTAGTCGGACAAACCAGGCCTGTCAAGCAACCGTCAACCACACGTCGAGTGTTTTGTGTCCGTGCGCACCCAACCCTCGACCATGGGTTGATGGCTGCGTGGGTACCGGCACGTCCCCGTCACGCCGCTCACGGCCGCGCGGCGACCCTCAGGGTGCCGGCGGGGGGACCGCGCCCGACGACGGCAGCGCGCCCGGAAGCGTCGTCGTCGTGACGGGGGCCGGCGCGGGGGCCGGCGCGGGGCTCGCTGCGGGGGGCGTCGCCGCCGGGGCGGCGGGGTCGGCGCCGCCCGTCGCGTCCGGCGTCGAC
>JBFLWO010000566.1:0-1590 GCA_040757755.1 Actinomycetota bacterium | reverse complement strand
TCGCGGTGGTGGTGCCGTCACCGGCGACGTCGTTCGTCGCGGTCGCCACCTCGCGCACCAGCTGCGCGCCCTGGTTCTCGAAGGCGTCCTCCACCTCGATCTCACGGGCGATGGTCACGCCGTCGTTCGTCACGGTGGGGGCGCCGAACCGCTTGTCGATCACCACGTAACGGCCCTTCGGGCCGAGGGTGACCTTCACCGCGTCGGCGAGCGCGTTCACGCCCCGCTCGAGCGCGCGGCGGGCGTCCTCGTGGAACTTCAGCTCCTTCGCCACCTTCAGACCGCCTTCGCCAGGATGTCGGACTCGCGCAGGATGAGGAGGTCCTCCCCGTCGACGCGCACCTCGGTGCCGCCGTACTTGGAGTAGATGACCTCGTCGCCCTCCTTCACGTCGAGCGGGATCAGCTCCCCGTCCTCGTAGCGCCCCCGGCCCACGGCCAGGACGGTGCCGCGCTGCGGCCTCTCCTTGGCGGTGTCGGGCAGCACGAGGCCGCTGGCCGTCACCAGCTCGTTCTCGATCGCCCGGACCACGACGCGGTCCCCAAGCGGTGTCAGACTCATCCTCGTCAGCCTCCTTTTTGGCACTCCGCAGGGTTGAGTGCCAAAAGGCTAGAGGACGCGGCGGCGCGCGTTCAAGGCTCGGCGCCGTCCGGCGGGCGGCCCGACCCTACTTGAGCGGCGGGAACTCGATGACCTCGCTGAACTCGATCACCGAGACCTGGTCGTCGAGCGCGATCTCCCGCGCGTAGATGTAGGACAGGAAGTGCAGGGTGTCCTCCACCAGGCGGAACTCGGGGTTGTCGCGCTCGATCTCCCGCTGGGTCAGCTCCCGGATCGGCTTGACCTCCACCGAGTCGATGACCGCCGTGAAGATCTTCTGCCGCGGGGCGTGGCGGTGCCCGACCGTGACCCACACGAGCTGCCCCTTGCGGTACTTGCTGCGCTTGTCCCCGAGACGGATGGTGCAGGTCTTCCGCCCCTTGCGGAGCTGGTCGACGAACAGCGGCGAGTAGAAGTTCAGCGCGTACAAGCGAGTCCCCCGAGTCTCAGCAGGGTGGCGCCACGTGCCGGCGCCTGGCGTTCCTTCGCCGCCGGACGCCCGGCCCCTGCCGCCAGGTCGCGCGTGACCTGCGCGGCACGTGCCAGCACCTCCCGCTCACCGCGGTACGACAGCGCCTCCTCGGCGTCCTCCAGGGGCACGAGGCGCACCCCCTCGACCTCGTCGTTGTGACGCGCCGTCGTGCCGGACCGGTACAGCAGCAGGTAGAACGCGACCCGCTTGGCGATGCGGGCCCGGCGCTCCCGCGAGTAGAAGGAGTAGGAGATGTCGCCGAGGGGGGCGATGACGTCGCCGCTGAGCCCCGTCTCCTCCATCGTCTCGCGTCGCGCGGTCTCGTCCGGGGTCTCGCCCGCCTCGATGTGCCCCTTGGGGAGGGCGAGGACCGTGCCGCCCCGCAGCTCGATGAGGGCGACGAGGATCTGCCGCCCCACCGGCACGAGGATGACGCTCCCCGCGGACCTCTCGTGACGGACCCGCGCCATTCGCGCAGGATACCGGCGGGCCGGGGGTGCCCCGGGGCGCGGGTCCGC
>JBFLWO010000565.1:0-1599 GCA_040757755.1 Actinomycetota bacterium | reverse complement strand
GAGTTCCTCGCCCCCATCAGCCCGGAGGCGTCCGAGATCCTCACCCCCGAGGCGGTGGGTCTCGTGGTAAAGCTCGCGCGCGCGTTCGAGGGCCGGCGGCAGGAGCTCCTCGCCGCCCGGGTCGAGCGGCAGGCGCGGCTCGACGCGGGTGAGCGCCCCGACTTCCTCCCCCAGACCGCGGACGTCCGGGCGGGCGACTGGACCTGCGACCCCGTCCCCGCCGACATGGCCGACCGCCGGGTGGAGATCACCGGGCCCGTGGACCGGAAGATGATCATCAACGCCCTCAACTCGGGCGCGAAGGCCTTCATGGCCGACTTCGAGGACTCCAACACCCCCACGTGGGAGAACACGATCCAGGGGCAGATCAACCTGCGCGACGCGGTCCGCGGCACGATCGAGTTCACGAACCCGGACGGCGGCAAGCAGTACCGGCTCGCCGAGACCACCGCGACGCTCATCGTGCGGCCCCGCGGCTGGCACCTGCCCGAGAAGCACATGCTGATCGACGGCGCCCCGGTGTCCGGCGCGATCTTCGACTTCGCCCTCTACTTCTTCCACAACGCGAAGGAGCGGCTGGCGAAGGGGTCCGGCACCTACCTGTACCTGCCGAAGATGGAGAGCCACCTGGAGGCGCGGCTCTGGAACGACATCTTCGTGATGGCGCAGGACGAGCTGGGCGTGCCGCAGGGCACCGTCAAGGCGACGGTCCTGATCGAGACGATCCTCGCCGCCTTCGAGATGGACGAGATCCTCTACGAGCTGCGCCACCACTCCGCCGGCCTCAACTGCGGCCGCTGGGACTACATCTTCAGCTGCATCAAGAAGTTCCGCCGCAACCCGGACTTCGTGCTCGCCGACCGCGCCCTGGTCACGATGACCACGCACTTCATGCGGTCCTACTCGCTGCTGTGCATCAAGACGTGCCACCGCCGCGAGACGCACGCGATGGGCGGCATGGCGGCGCAGATCCCGATCAAGAACGACCCGGAGGCGAACGAGCAGGCGCTCGAGAAGGTGCGCCTCGACAAGCGCCGGGAGGCGACCGACGGCCACGACGGCACGTGGGTGGCCCACCCGGGCCTCGTCGCGATCGCGATGGAGGAGTTCGACGCGGTGCTCGGCGACAAGCCGAACCAGATCGACCGGAAGCGCGAGGACGTGGACGTCGCCGGCGCCGACCTCCTCGAGTTCGAGCCGGAGGCCCCCATCACGGAGGCCGGCCTGCGCCTCAACATCAACGTCGGCATCCAGTACCTGGGGTCCTGGCTGAACGGCGTCGGGTGCGTGCCGATCTTCAACCTCATGGAGGACGCCGCCACGGCGGAGATCTCCCGCTCCCAGGTGTGGCAGTGGATCAAGAGCGACCGCGGCGTGCTGGACGACGGCCGCAAGGTCGACCCCGCCCTGTTCCGGGAGCTCCTCGGCGAGGAGCTCGCCAAGGTCAAGGAGTGGACCGGCGACCCGAACGGCAAGTACACGCAGGCCGCCCAGATGTTCGACGAGCTGTCCACCAGCGACGAGCTGGTCGACTTCCTGACGCTGCCGGCGTACGAGAAGATCGACTGACGAAGGCGTGACCCGGCGGGCGGGCGGCGG
>JBFLWO010000564.1:0-1602 GCA_040757755.1 Actinomycetota bacterium | reverse complement strand
GACGTTCGTGTACGTGCCGGCGCGCCGGCGCTGGTCGGTCGCACCGGGGCTTCCGACGCCGCGGGAGCACCTGGGGGTCACGGCCCTGGCGGGGCGCGTGTACGCGGTGGGGGGCCGCACGGCGGGGCTCGACACGAACCTCGCCGCGGCCGAGGCGTTCGACCCGGTCCGGCGGCGGTGGTCGCGGCTGCCGCCGATGCCGACGCGGCGGGGCGGCACGGCTGCGGCGTCGGCGCGCGGCCTGGTGGTGAGCGTGGGGGGCGAGGGGCCCGGCGGCACCCACGCAGAGGTGGAGGCGTTCGACCCGGCGCGGCGGCGGTGGACGCGCCTGGCGCCGCTCGCGCAGCCGCGGCACGGGCTGGGCGTCGCGGCGGTCGGCGGCGCCGTGTACGCGCTCCTCGGCGGGCCGCGCCCCGGGCTCAGCGTGAGCGCGGCCGCCGCGGTTCTCTCGCCGCGGTGAGCGGAACCGCGGGTTCCGCCGGCGCGGCCGCTTGCGCGGCGGGGCCGTCGTCCGGGAGGATCCCGACGCGGTGAGGCGAGGATCGGCAACGGGATGGGCGGTCGCCGCGGCCGCCGTGCTCGCCGGTGCGCTCGCCGGCGGCGCCGCGGGCGACGCGACGGTGACGTTCGCGCCGCTTCTCACATCCGTGGACGTGGCGCCGCGGCAGGACGCCCCGGACGGGGACCACGGCGTCGCCGTGCAGCGGTACGTGGGGCCGGCGGGGGACGGGCTGCGCATCTCCCCGCTGGCGCCGGGGGACCCGCCGTTCGCGAGCGGCAGCCCGCAGTGCGCGCTCGACGCGGCCGCGAACGTGGTGACGTGCAGCGGGGTGGTCGGCGTCGTCGCGGTCGCGACGGGGGACGGGAACGACCGGGTGGCGTTCCTGTCTCCGCTGGGGCTGGCGAGGTGCGCGGCCGCCGACGCGTGGGACGACCCGGGGGAGGCGACGGTGCGTCTCGGGGCGGGGGACGACACGCTGTTCCTGGACGAGGACCGCAACTGCCCCGGGGGGCGGGATCTCGCCGCCCTGCACCCGGCGCTCACCGTCACCGGCGGTGCGGGCGTCGACACCCTGAGGGGCGGGATCTCTCCGGACGACATCTCCGGCGGCGACGGCGCGGACGTCGTGACCGGGGGCGGGGGCGGGGACAGCCTCGACGGCGGGTCGGGCCCGGACCGGGTGCTCGGCGGCGAGGGCGACGACGTGCTGGCGGGCGGCGCGGACCGGGACGTCCTCGACGGCGGCGACGGCTTCGACGCGGTGGGCGAGTACGCCGGGGTGGCGGCGCCGGTGGTGGTGACGCTGGGGGACGGGGCCGCGAACGACGGGCCGGTCACGGGCGGGGTGTCGGAGGGCGACAACCTCGTCGACGTGGAGCGGGTGCAGGGCGGCGCGGGCGACGACCGCCTCGTGGGGACGGCGGGCCGTCAGGAGCTCGTCGGGGGGGCGGGCGACGACCGCCTCGACGGCGGCGCCGGGCCGGACCGCCTCGTGGGGGGCCGGGACTTCGACACGGTCGGGTACGAGGGGGCGACGGCGCCGGTGTCGGTGACGTTGGCGGGCGGGGCGGACGACGGGGAGGTGCGGGGCGGGGTGAGCG
>JBFLWO010000563.1:0-1606 GCA_040757755.1 Actinomycetota bacterium | reverse complement strand
CCAGGATCCAGCCCTCCTCCCCCACGACCGCCCGCTCGTCCTCCTCCCCCAGGCCGGGCGGGGGGTCGAGCAGGGCGCCGAGCTCGCCGCGCGCGTCGAGCGCCGCGGCCCACCGGCACATGAGCCGCACCTGCGCCTGGTCGCGGATCGCGCCGGTCGAGGCGACCTCGGCGTCGAGGTCGGGGCCCGGGACGATGCCCGGCCAGATCTCCGCGTGCAGGACGCACGGCCCCCCGCTCACGGCGGCCGCGGTGAACCCGGTCTCGAACGGCCAGACCTGGCTCACCGCCCGCAGGTCGGGGTCGTCGCGCAGCGCCCGCACCCGCGGGATGCCGGTGAGTGCCTGGCTTCCCACGCTGCCCGCCCCGTACAGCTTCCACGTCTCCTGCACGCCCATCCCCGCCTCGGTGAGACGCAGCCGCGGGAGGGTCCCCCCGCGGCACGGGTACGGGAACGAGAACAGATCCTTCATCGCGCCCGTGAGCGCCGAGGTGACCCGCGCCGGCGGGCACCCCCAGAACGGGCCCGGTCCCCCGCCGACCATGCGGTTCAGGGCGTGGGCCACCGCGAACCGGTTGCTCACGTTCGCGTCCGAGTCGGCGATTAGGTCGCCGATGATGTCCCATACCCCCCGCCACGCCGGTCGCGCACCGCCCAGGGCCAACGCCGACGCCAGGCCTCGGGGATACCCGCACGGGAAGTCGAAGCCCACAAGGACCCGGCGTCCCGCCTCCACGTGCGCAAGGAGGCGCCGGCGCACATCGCGAATCGCCTCCCCGCGGGTCCGGTGGTAGGTCTCGCCGGTGGACCCCTCCGAATGCTCACCCACCCAGATGGCGTCGGGGCACGGCCTCGTCCAGGTGGGCCTGTTGGCCGCGCTCCAGTCGACGAACACGTAGGCGTCGAAGAGCGGCGTCCCCGTCAGCTCGCGTCCCGCGCCTGAGGTTGGTCGGGGGTTCGCAGGGCGCGCGTTGCGGTCAAGCACTGCGCGCCCGTCACCGCGGACCGCCGGGAAGACCTGCACGGACGCACCGCCACACCCGATCCGACTCGAAGGTCGCTGACCGGCGACCTGCGCGGGACCGCGATGCGGACTTTCGAGTCGCTACCGCCCCTTCACCGCGGACCGCACGGCGCGGTCCGCCTCGCGGCGCATCTCCCGCTCGGCGATGGCGCGCCGCTTGTCGTACAGCTTCCGGCCGCGGCCGAGGCCCAGCTCCAGCTTGGCGAGCCCCTCCGGCGTGAAGAACAGCCGCAGCGGCACGAGCGACAGCCCCTTCTCCGCGAGCCGCCCGGCGATGCGGGCGATCTCCTGCCGGTGCAGGAGGAGCTTGCGGGTGCGGAGCGGCTCGTGCCCCAGCATCGACGCGTTGTGGTACTCGGGGATGTGGGCGTTCACGAGCCACGCCTCCCCGTCGCGCACCTCCGCGTACGCGTCACGGATGGTGGCGCCGCGCTCCCGCAGGCTCTTCACCTCGCTGCCGGTCAGCACGAGGCCCGCCTCGAAGCGGTCGAGGATCTCGTACTCGTGCAGCGCCCGCCGGTTCTGCGCGACGTCGCGGTACCGCTCCTTGCCGGTCTTCTTCGCCATGGGGGCGGAAAGGTT
>JBFLWO010000562.1:0-1609 GCA_040757755.1 Actinomycetota bacterium | reverse complement strand
CCGTCGGGAGGAATCGTCATGCAGATCATCAGCCGCAGCGAGTGGGGCGCGGCCCCGCCGCGTGGCACGTACACGCCCGCCCCGTGGCCCCCCGGCCTGACCCTGTGGCTGCACCACACGGTCGGGCACCGCGTCGACCCGTTCGGGCCGGGGATGCCGGGGCCGCGGTGGCTCCGCGTCCTCCGCGCCCCCGCCCGGTACCCCGCGGACCTCGTCCGCAAGGTGCGGATGCAGCGCGCCCTCGCCGTCGCCGCCCGGGAGCGGACCGTGGAGGCGGAGTGCGCCGCGATGCGGGCGATCCAGTGGTTCCACCAGAAGACCCGCAAGTACCTGGACATCGGGTACGGCCTCGTCGCGTTCCCTTCGGGGCGCGTCTACCAGGGGCGCCCGCCGGAGACCGCCGGCGCGCACTGCCCCGGCCACAACCATGAGCCGTCCGTCGCCCTCGCCGGCGACTACACCCGGACGGCGCCCAGCCCCGCGCAGGTCGCGGCGGTCAAGGCGCTGATGCGACACCTCAGGTGCCGCGACATCCGGGGGCACCGCGACGGCTACCCCACCGCCTGCCCGGGTGACGCCGCCATCGCGGCGTTCGGCCTCGGCTAACCAAGAGAGAGAGGAGAAGGAGCAATGGGCATCGTGAAGTTCGTGACGCCGTACGCGTCGGGGGTGATCATGGCGGGACTCGGGGTCGTCGCCCTCGCAGTGGAGCACGACCGGGAGACGGCGCTCGCCCTGATCAGCGGTGGCCTGGGGATGGCGGGTGGCGCCGGCATCGTCCACACCGCCAGCCGGGGAGGTGAGGGTTGATGCCGCGCTTCGAGGTCCGCCTCGAGTCCACACGGGACTTCCGGCCGGATGGATCCCCCCACTACCGCGTCACGCGTCTCGTCGCCGACACGCAGGACGACGCCGCCGAGGCGTGCCGGCGGATGGAGTTCCGCCGCTGCGCCTACCAGCTGCCCCCCACCGAGCTCGCCCGCATCGAGGCGATCGAGGAGGACCCCACCCTGCAGCTGCGGGGCGCGGAGAAGGGCCGGCTGCACGCGCACCGCCAGACCGAGCCGTACACGGTGGTGTCCGTGACGGAGATCCCCGGCCGCGACGAGGAAGGAGGCGAGTAGCCGATGGCGATCACCGTGAAGCTCTACGGGCCGGGCATGCTGAAGCTCGCCACCGGGTCGATCGACCTGGACGCGGACACGTTCAAGCTGATGCTCGTCACCAACGCGAATCCACCGGACCTGGACGCCGACGACTTCCGCGACGACCGCACCACGGGGGAGGTCGCCAACGGGTCCGGGTACGCGACCGGCGGGGTGACGCTCACAGGGGTGGCCGTCACCTACGATTCCGCATCGGACCAGGTGCGGTTCGACTGCGCGGACCCGTCGTGGACGTTCACGGGCGCGGTGACGTGGCGGTACGGGGACGTCTACAAGTCCCGGGGTGGCGCCGCGTCCGCGGATGAGCTCCTCGCGAGCCTCGCGTGGGACAGCGACCAGACCGTGTCCACCACGTACGCCCTGCAGATCGACCCGGCGGGGCTCCTCTACTGGGATGTCACGTAGGGCACGGCGGGGGGCGGGGTCAGGGGACCTCCCCGCCC
>JBFLWO010000561.1:0-1610 GCA_040757755.1 Actinomycetota bacterium | reverse complement strand
CGCCTGCGCTCCGCCGTGATGCGGGCCCCCGCCGCCAGGGCCTGCGCCCGCAGCCGGTCGAGGTCGGCCCCCGCCGAGCGCGTCCACGCCTGCAGCGGCTCCCCGTCGCGGGCGGCGTCGACGATCGCGGCGGGCGCCTCCGTCCCGGCCGCCAGGTGGGGGAACAGGCCGGCGCAGATCCGGGCGAACGTCGCGAGCCCGCCGAGGTCCGCGGTGGCGAGGGGGCCCGCCGCCATCCACCGCGGCGCCAGCCCATCCGCCACCGCCGCGTCGATGTCCGCCGCGCCGGCCACGCCCTCCTCCAGCATGTGCAGGCACTCGCGCAGCACCGCGAACTGGATGCGGTTCCAGATGAACCCCGGCACGTCACGCCGCACCACGAGCGCGGTCTTGCCCATCCGCGCCGCCACGTCCCCCAGGGCGGCGGTCACCTCCGGCGCCGTCGCGGGGCCGGGCACCACCTCCACCACCCCCGTCAGGTGCGCGGGCTTCAGGAAGTGGAACCCGGCGAAGCGCGCGGGGCGGGCCACCCCCTGCGCGAGATCCGCGATCCGCAGGCTCGACGTGTTCGTCGCCAGCACCGCGTCCGCCGGGCACCACGGCTCCACCGTCGCGTAGAGGGCGCGCTTCTCCGCGGCGTCCTCCGCGATCGTCTCCACCACGAGCCCCGCCCCGGCGAACGTCGCCGCCGCGATCGGCCCCGGCGTCACCGTGCACCCGCCGCCTAGCTCGGCGGCGCGCGCCGCCGCCGCCACGGTGCGCTGCGCGTCGCGCCCCGCGATCCGCGTCTCGACCCCCGCGCCGGCCAGGGCGGCGGCGATCTCCGGGCCCATCGACCCGGTGCCCACGACGACGGCGACCACTCGTTCCGCGCTCACGGCCGGGGAGACTACCCTGGCCCTTCCCGCGCGCCGCGCCTCACCGCCGCCCGGCGCGGCGGGCCGACACGTACCCCAGGCTCGCCACCACGAACGGCACCGCGAAGTTCAGGGGGATCTTCACGGCGAACTCCGCCGCCAGCTCCCCCCGCACCAGCTGGTCGCCCTGGTTGACGAGGGACAGGACCGTGCCGACGACGAGCGCGATCCTGCCGCAGCGGCGCACCGCGGCACGGTCGCGCAGATGGGCGCGGAACGCCGCGAGCCACCCGTCGGGTCGCGGCGTCAGCCCCCCATCGTCATCGACCCCATGGCGTCGGCGTGAAGCCCCGGCACGAGCCCCGGATGCCACGGCACGAGCACCGCCAGCACCAGGAGCGCCACCCCGAACGCCACGCTCAGGGCCCGCCCGAACCGCCACGTCTTCTCCAGGAAGATCACCGCGGCGAGGGCGACCATCCACGCCAGGTGCATCGTCCCGGTCGCGACCAGCACCACCATGAGCCCCCAGCAGCACCCCACGCACCAGCCACCGTGGTACGCCCCGGCGCGCAGGTCGCGGAACCGCCCCCGCATCGCGGTGAGGTGCAGAAGCACGGTCATCGGCGACCGGCAGTGGCGCAGGCACCGCTCCTTCAGCGGCGACAGCTGGTACGCGCCGGCGGCGGCGAACGCGGCGGCGCCGACCCACCGCGCCGCCTCCGGCGCCTCACCCGCCAGGTCCCCGGCCAG
>JBFLWO010000560.1:0-1613 GCA_040757755.1 Actinomycetota bacterium | reverse complement strand
CGGGTGCGCGAACAGGAACCCCTGCGCGCGGGTGCAGCCGAACGACAGGAGCGACGCGACCTGCGCCTCGCGCTCCACCCCCTCCGCCACGACCTCCAGCCCGAGCCGCTCCGCCAGCTCCACGATCGCCCGGGCGAGGGATGCCCCGCCCAGCGTGTCGATGCCGCCGACGAACGACCGGTCGATCTTCACGATGTCGATCGGCAGGCCGCGCAGCCGGCCGAGGGAGGAGTGGCCGGTGCCGAAGTCGTCCACCGCGATCCTCACCCCCAGCCCCCGGATCGCCCGCAGAAGCTGCGCGGCGAGGTCGAGCTCCTGCATCAGGGCCCCCTCCGTGAGCTCGATGACGAGCGACGCCGGGTCCAGGCCCACCCGCTCGAGCTCGAACGCGAGCTCCTCCGCCAGGCCCCGCTGCTGCAGCTGCCGCGGTGACAGGTTCACGTTCAGCACCAGGCCGGACGCGCCCGGCACGCTGCTCTGCCACATGCGCACCTGCCGCATCGCCTCGGCCAGCACCCACCGTCCGATCGGCACGATCCAGCCGGTCTCCTCCGCGAGGGGGATGAAGTCGGCCGGCCCGATCACGCCGCGCTCCGGGTGGTGCCAGCGAAGGAGCACCTCGACGCCCGTCACCCGCCGCGTCGCGAGGTCGACGATCGGCTGGTACGCGAGGGTGAACTCGTCCCCCTCGAGGGCCCGCTCCAGGTCCGCCTTCAGCTCGAGCCGGGACACCACCGTGTCGCGCATCCCCGGGTGGAACACCCGCAGCCCGCCCTTCCCCTCGGACTTCGCCATGTACATGGCGATGTCCGCGTCGCTCAAGAGCCCGTCCGGGCCGCGCGACGGCTCCGCGGCGACCGCGATGCCGACGCTCGCGTGGACGTAGATCTGGCGGCCCAGCAGGGCCACGGGGGGGCGCAGGGCGTCGAGCACCCGCTCGGCGACGGCGACCGCCCCGTCCTCGTCGGTGTCGGCGAGCAGCACCACGAACTCGTCGCCGCCCAGGCGCGCCGCCGTGTCGGACGGGCGCAGCACCCCCCGGACGCGGTCCGCGACCTCGATGAGGAGCTGGTCCCCGGCGGCGTGGCCGAGGCTGTCGTTCACGGTCTTGAAGTCGTCGAGGTCGATGAAGAGCGCGGCGAGGGCACCGCTCGTCCGCCCCATGCGCGCGAGCTCCAGGTCGCCGCGGTCGCGCAGCAGGGCACGGTTCGCGAGGCCGGTGAGCGGGTCGTGGAACGCGTGGTGCTCCAGCTCCGCCGCGGCCTCCGCGTTCTCGAGCGCCGCACCGGCGAGCGTCGCGATGAAGTCCGCCAGGCGCACCTCCTCCTCCCCGAACAGCCGGTCGACGTGGCGGTGCGTGACGACGGCGCACGCCACGACGCGGCCGCGGACCCGGATGGGGGCGCACAGGGCGGAGCGCGCCGGGAACCGGGCGCCGGCGCCCTCCGCCCCCGGCAGGACCCGGGTGCCGCCGCCGCCGAGCGCCTCCCCGAGGGAGCGCCGGTCGACCTGGGCGACGACGCGCATGTCGTCGTCGCTGCCGTGCAGCACCCCCGCGTCGCTGACCGCGGGCACGGCGCACTCCTCGCCGCGCAGGAGGGTGAGGGTCGCCT
>JBFLWO010000559.1:0-1622 GCA_040757755.1 Actinomycetota bacterium | reverse complement strand
CGGCCTGCCACCCCGACCGGTCCGCGGGGGCCTGGAGGTGGTGCGGCGGGGCGAGCCACAGCCGGTCGACCCCCCGGGCCCGCTCCGCGACCCCCGCCGCCACCGCCGCACCGGTGCCGGCGAGCGCGAAGGCGTCGACCATGTCGTCCCCCACCGCATCGGCCAGGGCGTCGGCGTCGCCGGCGGCGAACGCCCGGCGGATCCGGCCGAGCCGCCCCCCGAAGCCGTGCCCCGCGAAGAGCGGCTCGTAGGTGCGCACCGTCGCGTAGAAGCCCACCGTGAGCGCCGCGGCCCGCCGGGCCCGCCCCGGGTCGTCGTCGTCGACGGCGCAGGTGACGGCCGCCGCGACCGGCGGGGCCGGGCGCCCGGCGCGGGCGGCACCCGCCGCGAGGGCCGGGCGGATCTCGTCGTCCAGCCACGCGCGGGTGGTGACCGGGTGGTCGAGCAGCCCGTCGGCGATCTCCCCCGCGAGCCGGGCCATCCCGGGGTTGACGGCGGCGAGCCACACGGGGATCGCGGCGCGGGGCGCGGCGAGGCCGCGCCGCAGGCCCGTGACGTCGACGTCGACGAGCCGCCCGGGCGACCGGGCGTCCTCCCCGCGGGCGAGGGCCGCGACCAGCGTGCGGACCGCGGCGACCGTCTCGCGCATCCGTCGGACGGGCGGGTCGTACGGCACGGAGTGCCAGCGCATGTTGAGGCGGCGCACGCCGGCGCCGAGCCCCAGCACGAGCCGCCCGCCGGACAGCTCGTCCAGGTCGAGCGCCTCCAGGGCGAGGGTCATCGGGCTGCGGGTGAAGGCGAGGGCGATTCCGGTGGCGATCTCCACCCGGCGCGTCGCGCCGGCGGCGACCGCGAGGGGCACGGTGGCGGACCGGTGGAGCTCGGGCGCCCACAGGCGGGCCACGCCGGCGGCCTCGGCCCGGGCGGCCAGGCGGGCGACGTCGCCGGGGTCGGCGCCGACGAGCTCCAGGTCGATCGGGGGGAGGGGCGCGCCCACGGCGCCGGCCAGTATCCCAGCCCCGCCGGGGTCCGAGGGTTCTACACCCTCCCGGTGAGGGCGAGGACGCTGGCGACGTACTGCCGGGTCTCCTGGTACACGCCGTTGCGCGCGACCGAGTCGAGGCCCTGGTTGTATCCGGCGAGGGCGCGGGACGGGTCGCCGGTGCGCCGCAGGAGATAGGCGAGGAACGCGACGCCCGCGTCGATGTTGTCGTCCGCCGAGGCGGGGTCGATCGCGCGGCCGAGCAGCGCCGGCCCGGCCCACGCCGCGGTGTCCGGCATGAGCTGCATCACCCCGACGGCCCCGGCGGACGACACCACGTCCTGCCGGAAGCCGCTCTCCTGCCAGGCGACCGCCCGGGCGAGCGCCAGGCTCACGCCGTGGCGGGCGGCGTGGCGAGCGAGGAGCGACTGCACCTGTGACGGGTCCACCCACGCGGGCGCGGGCCGCGCCGCCGCGACGGTCGCCGCGCCCCCCGGCGTGCGCAGCACGGCGCCGGCGACGACGAGGTTCGGGTCCCGGATCCCGTTGAGACGCGCCAGGGCGTCGGCGGTGGTGCCCGCGCGCGCCGCGATGGCGGCGAGGGTGTCGCCCGGCCGCACCGTGTACGTCCCGCCGGCGG
>JBFLWO010000558.1:0-1626 GCA_040757755.1 Actinomycetota bacterium | reverse complement strand
GAGGCCTCCGCCTCCTGGATCGCCGCCACGTCGCGGCGGCGAACGAGGAGCGCGACGAGGACCGCCCCGAGGATCATGAGGCCGGCCCCGGTGAGGAACGCCACCTGGAACCCGTCGACGACCGCGGCGGCCCGCTGCGCCTCGGTGGGCGCGCTGCCGATGCCGTCGAGGACGTCGGTGGTGCGGCTGCTCGCGACCGTGGCGAGGATCGCGACGCCCAGCGCGCCACCGACCTGCTGCGACGTGTTGAAGAGGCCCGACGCCAGGCCGGCGTCCTCGGCGGCGACGTTCGTCGTGCCGATCAGGGTGAGCGGCACGAACACGAAGCCCATGCCGACGCCCATCACGACGATCGCCGGCAGCACGTCGGCGAGGTAGGCGCCGTCGGCCGGCGCGAGCGACAGGAGGATCAGGCCGGCGGCGGCGATCACCGTGCCGGCGAGGGTCACGCTGCGCACGCCGAGCTTCGGGATGAGCCGCTGGGACAGGCCGGACGCGAGGACGACGCCCGCGGTGAGCGGCAGGAAGCCGAGCCCGGTCTCCACCGGCGACAGGCGCAGGATGTCCTGGAGGTAGAGCGACGACAGGAAGAACACGGCGAACATGCCGCCCGCCACGGCGAGCATCGCGGCGTTCGCCGCGGTGAGCGACCGCACGCGCAGGATGCCGAGCCGCACGAGCGGGTGGCGGGAGCGCAGCTCCACCAGCACGAACAGGGCGATCAGGGCGGCGGCGCCGCCGAGGAGCCCCAGCGTCCGCGGCGACGTCCACCCGAAGTCCTGGGCCTTCACGATGCCGTAGACGAGGAGCATGAGGCCGCCGGTGACGGTCGCGGCGCCGGCGAGGTCGAAGCCGCGCCGGCCGTGCAGGCGGGACTCGGGGAGAAGGCGCGCGGCGAGGACGACGGTGAGGATCCCGACGGGCAGGTTGACGAAGAAGATCCAGCGCCACGACAGGTACTCGGTGAGGATGCCGCCGAGGAGGAGGCCCACGGCCCCTCCCCCGACCGCGATGGCGGCCCAGATGCCGAGTGCGCGGGTGCGCTCCCGCCCGTCCGGGAAGGTGCTCGTGACGATCGAGAGCGCCGCGGGCGACACGAGCGCGGCGCCGAGCCCCTGCAGCGCCCGCGCCGCGATCAGCAGTCCGGGGGAGCCGGCCAGGCCGTCGAGCAGCGACGCGATCGTGAACACCGCGACGCCGGCGACGAACAGGTTGCGGCGTCCGAACAGGTCGGCGGCCCGCCCCCCGAGCAGGAGGAAGCCGCCGAACATCAGGGTGTAGGAGTTCACCACCCACTGCAGGGACGTCGCCGAGAAGCCGAGGTCCGCCTGGATCGTCGGGAGGGCGACGTTCACGATGGTCGCGTCGAGGATCACCATGAACTGGCCCAGGCACACGATCAGGAGAAGCAGCCAGGCGGGGGTCGGGACGGCCGGGGCGCCGGCCGCGGGTGTCGCTCTCATGCGCGTCCTCCAGTGCGGCCCGGGTGTCGCCGGCCGCCTTTGTGTCATGGACTGACATGAATACACTTGATGCCCTGTCGAGTCAAGCTGCCACCTTGTCGCCGCACGCTACAATCGGCACGTGACGGCCCGCCGCACCAGCCCTCCCGCCCCCGCCCCCCGC
>JBFLWO010000557.1:0-1636 GCA_040757755.1 Actinomycetota bacterium | reverse complement strand
GGCGGCGACGGCCCGTCCCGCGGCAGCGCCGGCGACCTCGTGGTGCTGCCGGTCGCCGGCGTCGCGGACTGGGACCCGGAGGGCGACGGACGCGAGAACCCGGACCTCGCCGCGCTCGCCCACGACGGTGACGCCACCACGCAGTGGCGCACCGAGGGGTACCGCGACACCGGGGACTTCAGCCGGCGAAACGACAAGACCGGGGTGGGCCTGCGGATCACCCTCACGCGCGCCGCCCGGGCCCGCGAGCTCGTCCTCACCACCCCCACCGCCGGCGCCGCATTCCAGGTGCGCCCCGGGGAGGCGGCGGCCCCCGTCGCGTCCGCCACCACCACGGGGGGGCGGCAGGTGGTGCGGCTCGCCGACGCGGAGCCGCAGACCAGCTACACCCTGTGGTTCACGGACATCCCCGCCGACCCCGCGGACGGCACCCGGTACCGGGTGTACGTCGGGGAGGTGGACCTGCGGGGGGCGGCGAACGGAAGCTGACATGCCCGACGCCTGGGACCGGTCCCTCGAGGACCTTCGCGAACGGCTCGCCACGCAAGGCGGGCGGCGCCGCCACCTGGCGCCACGCACCCGGGACGCGTACCTCGCCGACGCGCGCCTCGTCGCGCAGTGGCTGCGCGGGCAGGGCGTCCCCGGCCCGGAGCGGGTCACGGTGTCGGCCCTGGAGGCGGCGCTGCGCGAGCTTCGCTGGTCCACCGCCACGCGGGCGCGCGCCGTGACCGCGCTGCGGGAGTGGCTCGCGCCGCACCACCCGCCGAACCGCTCCCCCGCGGACCTCCTGGAGCGCCCCCGGGTCACCGCCCCCCCGGTGCCGCGCCTGTCCCAGCCGGACGCCGACACGCTGCTGCAGCACGCCGCCGCCGCGGTGCCCGCCCAGCCCGGCCGCTCCTCCCGGCGCGCCATCGCCCTGCGGGACCGGGCGATGCTCGAGGTGCTGTACGGCAGCGGCCTGCGCCGCCAGGAGCTGTGCGACGTCGTCCTGTCCTCCATCGACTGGGAGCACGAGACGGTCCGGATCGTGGGGAAGGGCGCGCGGCCCCGCACCGTCCCCCTCACCGAGCCGGCCGTCGACGCGCTGCGCGACTGGCTCATCGAGGGGCGCCCCGTGCTCGCCGGGGCGGGCGCCGCGGCGTTCGAGCCCGCCGGCCGCGCCCGCGTGTTCGTGTCCCGCACCGGGCGGCCGCTCGACGGCAGCACCGTGTACCGCGTCGTGTCGCGCGCGCTGCGCGGCGTCGGCCGCGGCGGCGGCCCGCACCTCCTGCGCCACGCCGCCGGAACCCACCTCCTGGAGGGGCCGGGCGGCACCGGCGGCGCCCACCTGCGCGTCGTGCAGGAGGTCCTGGGCCACGCCAGCATCGCGACGACGCAGCGCTACACCGGCGTCACGACCCGGGCGATGCAGCAGGCGCTGCGCCGCGCCCACCCCCGCGGATGACGGTCCCCACCGACGGCTTCCGCAGGCTGCAGGCCGCGTTCCTCGCGACCCGCGCCAACGCCAACACCCGCGCCGCCTACGGCCGGGACCTCGACGGCCTCGCCGACGCCCTCGGCATCGGGCCCGCCGACGGGCCGCTGCCGGCGTTCGGCGTGGAGGACGACCCGGCGGCCCGCGCCGCCGCCGCCGCCC
>JBFLWO010000556.1:0-1643 GCA_040757755.1 Actinomycetota bacterium | reverse complement strand
CGGGCCCTGGTAGCCTCGGCTGACGATGGGCAGGGCCGAGCGGAGGCAGAACCTGAACCGCCTCCGGGAGATCGCCCAGGTCGCGGCGCGCCACGGCTTCGGGTACCTGTTCGGCCGCGACGAGGCGCCCGACGCGGCCGCCGCCCCCGGGGACGGCGACGCCCGCACCCGGCGCTCCCGCGGGCGCCGCCTGCGCGAGATGCTCGACGAGCTGGGGCCGACGTTCGTCAAGTTCGGCCAGCTCCTCTCCACCCGCCCCGACCTCCTCCCGCCGGACGTCGTCGCGGAGCTCCGCACCCTGCAGGACCGGGCCCGCCCCGTGCCGTTCGAGGAGGTGCGCCAGGTCATCGAGGAGGACCTCGGCCTCACGGTCGAGCAGGTCTTCACCCACTTCGACCGCACGCCGCTGGCCGCCGCGTCCATCGGCCAGGTCCACCGGGCCCGCCTCCCCGGCGGTCAGGACGTCATCGTCAAGGTGCAGCGGCCCGACGCGGAACGCCGCGTGCAGGCCGACATCCAGCTCCTCTACCAGGCCGCGCGGGTCGCCCGCGACCGGGTGAAGCGCCTGTCGTTCATCGACGTCGTCGCCGTCGTCGACGAGTTCGCCCGCACGATCCGCCAGGAGCTCGACTACCGCATCGAGGCGCGAAACACCCAGGCCGCCCGGCGGGCGTTCGAGGGGGACGCCACCGTCGTGGTGCCTCGCGTCCACTGGCGGCAGACCGCGGAGCGGGTCCTGACCCTCGACTACATCGACGGGGAGGTCCTGAGCCGCGTCGACCTCGCGGCGTGGACGCTGGAGGACCGCCGCACCCTGGCCGCCCGCGTCGCGGAGACGTGGATGAAGATGATCTTCCTCCACGGGTTCTTCCACGGCGACCCGCACCCCGCGAACGTCGTCGTCATCGGCCCCGACCGGCTGGGGCTCATCGACTTCGGCATGGTCGGCCACCTGTCGGAGCGGGACCGCGAGTCGGCGGTGCGGCTCCTCGTCGACATCATCGACCGCGACGAGACCCGCATCGCCCGCCGGCTGCGGGAGCTGGGCGTGCGGTACCCGCGGGAGCGGGAGCAGGAGTTCCGGGAGCAGCTCGGCGTGCTCGTGCAGCGCTACTACGGGGTGGGGCTCGCCGAGATCGACGCCCGCCAGATGCTCCACGACATCATGGCGATCATCTACGGGCTGGGCGTGGAGCTGCCGTCGCGGTGGGCCCTGCTCGACAAGGCGCTCGCGACCCTCGCCGGCGTCGGCCTGGAGATCTACCCCGACTACAACGTGTTCGAGACGGCGCGGCCGTACGCGCGCCGGATCATGGCCGCGCGGTTCCGCCCCGACCGTGTCGCCTCGCGCGTCCAGGCCGACACGGCCCGCTACGCGGAGGCGATCCTCCAGTACCCCTTCCAGATCGCCGAGGTGCTGGAGGAGGCGCGCGACGGCGAGCTGCGCATCACGATCTCCCCGGAGGGGCTCGGCGACGGGGTCGACAAGGCGACGGCGACCGGCAACCGCGTCGCCCTCGCGATCCTCGCCGCCGCGCTCTTCACCGGCTCGTCGATCATGGGGGCGTTCGTCAGCTCCGGGCCGCACCTGCTGGGCGTCGCGGTCATCGCCCTGCCCGGGCTCCTCCTCGCCACGCTCCTGG
>JBFLWO010000555.1:0-1645 GCA_040757755.1 Actinomycetota bacterium | reverse complement strand
CCGGACCGTCGAGCTGGGCATGACCGGCCGAGCGTACACGCGCGCCGCGGCGACGAAACCGGCGGCGGGGCCGGCCCGGTCGCCGCCGCCCCGCGGCGGTCAGTCCCCCGGCGGGAGCCAGCGCTCGTCGCGCAGCGCCGCGTCCCAGAAGCGCCACTCGAGCCGGGCGGCGGTCAGCGCCCGGGCGTGGGCGCGCCGCCGCGCCGCCGGGCCCGCGTCCGTCAGCGCCCGGTCCGCCGCGCCGATCGCGGCGCGGGCCGCGTCGCCGAACTCCTCTCCCCCGTACGTCGCGATCCACGCCGCGTACCGCGGGTCCGGTGACCCGGCCCGCGCCAGCTCCTTCCCCACCTCCCAGTAGATCCAGTAGCAGGGGAGCACCGCCCCCACCGCCTCCGGCCAGTCCGCCAGGGCGCACGAGGAGAGAAGGAACGACGTGTACGCCAGGCAGGTGGGGGACGGCGACGCCGCACCCATGTCCTCGGGGGACACGCCGAGCTCGCCGAGGAGCCGGTCGTGGAGCGCGTTCTCCACCGCCACCGCCTCGGAGGCGTGACGGCAGAACATGTCGACGTCGGCCCGGCCCGGCGCCCGCGCGCCGCACAGGGCGAGCGCCCGCGCGTAGTCCGCGAGGAACAGGGCGTCCTGCACCACGTACCGGGCGAACGCGTCGCCGGGCAGGGTGCCGTCGGTGAGCCCGCGGACGAACGGGTGCCCCAGGATCCGCCGGTGGACCGGCGCGATCACCTCCCACACCTCGTCCGCGGCGCTCACCGCGCGCCCCCCGTCCCCGCCACGACGTCCACCGGGCCCGGGCCGTCCCCGAACGGGCGGCCCGCCCGCACCGCCGCCGTCGCCGCCCGCTTCGCCCCCGCCGCCGCCTCCCGCAGGGGCGTGCCGCCGGCGAGGAGCGCGGCGAGCGTCGCCGCATGCGTGCAACCCGCGCCGTGCGTCGCCTCCCGGGGAAGGCGGGGGCCCGGGATCACCACCATCCCGTCCCGGTCGCAGAGGACGTCTCCGCTCTCGTCCCCGTGCCCGCCGGTCACGATCACGGCGCAGCCGTGACGCTCGTGCAGGCGGGGGGCGAGCTCCCGGGCCGGGGCCTCCGGCATGCCGGCCAGGGCGCGGGCCTCCGCCAGGTTCGGGGTGATGACGGTCGCGAGCGGCAGGAGCCGCCGCGCAAGCGCCTCCCGCCCGTCCGCGTCGAGGAGCGCCGCCCCCGAGGTGGCGATCATCACCGGGTCCACCACGAGCGGCACCTCGTCGTCCCACCCGCGCGCCTCCGTCAGCGCGTCGGCGACGGCCTCCACCACGGCCGCCGACCCCAGCATCCCCGTCTTCACGCCGTCCAGGCCGATGTCGCGCGCCACCTCCAGGATCTGCCGCGCCACGAACTCCGGCGGCACGGGGTGCACGCCCGCGACCCCCGTCGTGGTCTGGGCGGTGAGGGCGGTGAGGGCGGTGAGGGGGAAGCCGCCGGCCGCCGCGATCGCCTTCACGTCCGCCTGGATGCCGGCGCCGCCGCCGGAGTCGCTGCCCGCGACGGACATGACCCGCGGCGCGGCCCCCATGAGCCTCTCCCGCAGGCGGGCCGCGGCGGCGGCGGGGTCCGGCGCGTCGGTGACGGCCCGCACCACCACGCAGCGGC
>JBFLWO010000554.1:0-1657 GCA_040757755.1 Actinomycetota bacterium | reverse complement strand
ACGGCCGGCTGCCCGTAGCCGTAGCGGCGCGCCGGGCTGAAGAGGCTGCGCAGGTCCGCGCGGAACACCATGCTCACGACCGCCTCCGGGACGAACCGCAGCGGGTGCCCGGCGAGCTGCACCCGCCAGCAGAACTCGATGTCCTCTCCGGCGAGCGGCAGGGTCTCGTCGAACCCGCCGACGTCCAGGAACACGTCGCGGCGGATGCCGATCGTGCCGCCGCTTGCGGCCGGCAGGTACGGCGGGTGCTCGGTGGGCAGCAGGCCGTCCCACTGGGGGCGGCCGCGCACCGCCTGCGCCCAGTCGCCGTTCAGGCTCTCCGTCTCGAGGCGGCAGGCGACGAAGGCGTCGGTGTCGAGGGCGTCCCCCATCGCGGCGACCCAGCCGTCGTGCGGCACGTCGTCGGCGTCGAAGAACGCGATGGCGCGTCCCCGCGCCTCGTGCGCCCCCACGTTGCGGGCGTGGGCGGCGCCGGGCCGGTCGGAGGCGTCCACCACCCGCAGCCGCGGCATGGTCTCGCACAGCCGGGCGAGCACCGCCGCGGTGTCGTCGGTGGAGCCGTTGTCCGCCACCACGATCTCCCATTCCCGGTCCCACTCCTGGGCGGCGAGCATCTCGACGGTGCGCGGCAGCGTCGCCGCCGCGTTGCGGCACGGGATCACCACCGACAGGGCGACGGGGGGCCCGGCGCCGTCGTCCTGCGCGGGGGCGGGCTGCGGCGCGAGGTGCGCACCCGGCACGAGGGACAGCGCGCGACGGGAGAAGGCGTGCTGGTCCGCGATCTGCCGGGCGGCCGACGCGACGAGGGGCCGGCGCAGCCGGGGGGCCGCGTCCCACATCCGCGTGATCGCGTCGCCGAGCTCGCCCTCCAGGTCGGGGCTCGCGAGGGACAGCACCTCGACGCCGCCGGGGAACAGGGCCTGCAGGCCGAGGAGCTTGCCGTCGTAGTAGCCGCTGCCGCTGAGGCACACCACGGGGATGCCGCGCGACAGGGCGAACACGGCGATGTGGTACGTGCCGGTCACGACGACGCGGCAGCCGGCGACGCGCCGCAGGATCGCCGCGGGCGACCGGGACGGCCGGTCCTCCCGCACGACGTCCGGGTACCCGTCGGTCACGAGCCGGGTCGTGCGGCGGTCCTCGTCCTCGAACTCGGAGATCACGAACTCGACGAGAGGGGCCCCGTACCGCCCCGCGGCCCCCTGCACGGCCCGGCGGATCGCGGGGACCACCGTGTCCTCGACGCCCGCGTAGGAGGCGATGCGCAGCGTCACGCCGATCGCGCGGCCCGGCGGGATCGGCGGCTCGTCGCGGCCAAGCTCCAGGGCGTCGTCCCCGGTGAGGACGATGCGGTCCGGGCTCACGCCGAGTCCCTCCAGGAGCGCCTGCCCGGCGAGGGGCTCCCGCACGGCGATGAGGTCGACGCGCGGCAGCACCTCGGCGGCGCGGCGGCGCAGGTCGGGGTCGTCGAGTGGGCCGATGCCCTGCCCGAACATCACGGTCGGCAGGCCGGCGTCGGCGGCCGCCTCGAGGAGGTCGAGGATCCGCCCCGTGGTGGCGGGGTCGACGTCGGTGAGCCACCCGCCGCCGAGGGCGGCCACGAGGTCGGCGCCGTGGAGGTCGGGGCGGGGCGGGGCGTCCGCGGGGGACGGCTGCG
>JBFLWO010000553.1:0-1663 GCA_040757755.1 Actinomycetota bacterium | reverse complement strand
GCCACCGGCGCGCGCACCCCCCGGGGCGGCGGGGTATAGGGTCGGCGTCGTGATGCGCATCCCGCGTCTCGCCTCCACCCTCGCGGCCGGCCTCCTCGCGGCGCTGCCGGCCGGCGCGTCCGCCCTGCCGGCCTTCACGCAGGGCCCCACCGTCCTTCCCGCGCCGGGTCCGGCGGTGACGACGCTCCTCACCGGGGTCCGCACCGGGGGCCATCCGGGCTATGACCGCCTCGTCTTCACCTTCACCGGGCGGCGACCGCGGGTCGAGGTGCGCTACGTCCCCCGCGTCGTCCAGGACGGGTCCGGGGCACCGGTCCGTCTCGAGGGACGCGCGTTCCTGCAGATCGTCCTGCGCGACACCGTCGCGCATGTCTGCTCCGCGTCGCGCTGCCGGGCCACCTCGCCCCGCGTCCTCACGCCCCGCCTGCCGCGGCTGCGCCAGGTGAAGCGCGCCGGCGACTTCGAGGCCGTCGTGACCTATGGCGCCGGGCTCACCGGCCGCACCGGCGTGCGGGTCTTCGCGCTGAGCGGGCCGTCCCGCGTGGTCGTCGACCTGCGGCGATAACCCCACCGGGGCCGGGCGGCACGCCGCGCACCCGACCGCGGCGCGCCCGGACGATCTCACCACCGCCACGGGGCGACGCGCTCACCGCCGCCTTCGTTCCCGGCACGACGGGCGGCGTGCGACATTCCGCCGATGAGGGCCGCGCGGGCAGGTGAGGGGCCGGCGACGTCCGCGGGCGCGTGCGGCGCCACGGGCGGCGGGGGGCGGGAGCGCTGACCACCACCGCCCCCGCGCTCCGGTACGCGACCCCCGCGGGGCGATGGGTGATCCTCGCGACGGTGCTCGGCTCCGGGATGGCGTTCCTCGACGGCACCGTCGTCAACATCGCGCTGCCGCGCATCGGGGAGGACCTGGACGCGTCCCTCACCGGCCTCCAGTGGACGGTGAACGCCTACACCCTCACCCTCGCCGCGTTCCTCCTCCCGGGCGGCGCGCTGGGCGACCGCCTCGGCCGGCGGCGCATCTTCGTCGCGGGCACGGCCCTCTTCGCCGCCGCATCGGCGCTGTGCGCGCTCGCCCCCACCGTCGAGACGCTCGTCGCCGCGCGCGCCCTGCAGGGGGTGGGCGGCGCGCTCCTCATGCCGGCGAGCCTCGCGATCATCGAGGCGACCTTCCACCGCGACGACCGCGGCGCGGCGATCGGCGCCTGGTCGGGCCTGGCGGGCGTCGCGGCCGCCATCGGGCCGTTCCTGGGCGGCTGGCTGGTGGGGGCGGCGTCGTGGCGATGGGTCTTCCTCATCAACCTGCCGATCGCGGCCGCCGTGCTGTGGGTGGCGGCGCGGCACGTGCCGGAGACCCGCGACCCCGCGGCCGGCGGCGGCCCGCTCGACGTCCCCGGCGCGACCCTCGCCGCCCTCGGCCTGGCCGGCGTGACGTGGGGCCTGACGGCGGCGTCCGGGTCCGGCTGGGACGCGGCGTCCGGCGGCCTCGCCGCCGCGGGGGCCGCCTGCCTGGCGGCGTTCGCGGCGGTGGAGGCGCGAAGCCGCCACCCCATGGTGCCGCCCGACATCTGGGCGTCGCGGCTCTTCACCGCCGCGAACGCCGTCACGTTCGTCCTCTACGCCGCGCTGAGCGGGGCGCTCTTCCTGCTCCCCATCC
>JBFLWO010000552.1:0-1663 GCA_040757755.1 Actinomycetota bacterium | reverse complement strand
CGCGGCGTCAGGCCGCGGCGGGCTCCTCGAGGATCGCGTAGGTCGTCGACCGGCGGGCCGGGACGCGCCCCGCCGCCCGGATCGCGGCCTCCAGCTCGTCCGGGGTCGCGAGCTGACCGTGCGACGCCCCCGACGCACGGGAGATGTTCTCGTCCATCAACGTCCCGCCGAGGTCGTTGCAGCCGGCGTTCAGCAGGCGGGCGCCGCCGTCCAGCCCCAGCTTCACCCACGACGCCTGGATGTTCTCGATGAGACCGTCGAACGCGAGCCGCCCGACGGCGTGCACCAGCACCACCTCGTCCCACGTGGGGCCGGGACGCGCCTTCCCCATCAGGTAGATGGGGGACGCCATGTGGACGAACGGCAGCGGCACGAACTCCGTGAGCCCGCCGGTGCGCCGCTGGATCTGCCGCACCACCTCGAAGTGGTTCGCCCACGCCCGCGGATGGTCGATGTGGCCGAACATCAGCGTGTTGTTCGACCGCAGCCCCACCGAGTGCGCCGCGACGTGCACCTCCGCCCACTGCGCGGTGCGGATCTTGTCGGGGCACAGGTGCAGCCGCACGTCGTCGTCCAGCACCTCCGCCGCCGTGCCCGGCAGGCTGCCGAGGCCCGCGTCGTGCAACCGCGCCAGGTAGTCGCGCAGCGGCACCCCGAGGGTGTGGGCGCCCTGCCACACCTCGAGCGCCGTGAACCCGTGCACGTGCATCTCGGGGAGCCGCGCCTTGATCGCCTCGAGGATCTCCGCGTAGAAGTCGCCCGTGAAGTCCGGGTGGATGCCGCCCTGCAGGCACACCTCGGTGGCGCCGCGGTCCCACGCCTGCACCGACCGCTCCACCACCTCCTCGGCGGTGATGAGGTACGGGTCCCCGCGCAGGCTGAGGCTCTTCGGCCCCTTCGAGAACCCGCAGAAGCCGCACCGGAAGTAGCACTGGTTCGTGTAGTTGATGTTCCGGTTGATCACGTAGGTGACGACGTCGCCGCAGCGCTCCGCCCGCAGCCGGTCCGCCGCCCACGCGACCGCCTCGACCTCCCGGCCGCGCGCCCGGAACAGCCGCTCCACCTCGTCGCGCGACGGGGGGAGGCCCTCCAGGGAGCGCTCCAGGATGCCGCGCAGGTCCGGGGCGACCCGGGCGAGGCCCGCCTCGCCCGCCCCGTCGAGCCACGCGGCGTCCGCCCACTCCGCCGACAGGCGCCGCGGCGGCACCGGCGGCTCCATGTCCTTCCCGGGCGCCCACGCGTAGCGCGGCCGGGCGGCGCCGCTCGCGTCGACGCGGTTCAGCCAGGCCGTGAACAGGGGGGGGTCGAGCGTGTCGCGCACCGCGTCGATCTCCACGCCGGGCGGCAGGACGGTGCGCTCCATGAGCACCACCGGCTCGAGCGCGTCGCGCAGCGCCGCGAGCGCCGCGTCGTCCCAGCCGTCGAGCAGCAGGTCCCCGGCGCCGGCGCCCACCGCGGCCAGCGCGGACGCCACGTCGGAGGCCGGCACCGACGCCACCGCCGACAGCCCGGGAAGCGACGCCAGCGCGACCGCCGTCTCCAGCGTCGCGGCCGACGCGCGCAGGTACGGCGCGCGCGTGCGGGCCAGGGCGTCGAGCACGTCGGCGCGGCTCCCGTCCGCCGCGACCGTGATCCGCCACGGCGCCACGCCCCGCGCCAGGAG
>JBFLWO010000551.1:0-1666 GCA_040757755.1 Actinomycetota bacterium | reverse complement strand
CGCACAGCATCTGCCGGCCGCGCGGTGCCCCCGGCGGATCCGGGTAGCGGCGCAGAAGCTCCCGGCCGAACTCCGTCCACACGTCCCGCGACGCCCGCCGCGCCAGGTCCAGGGCCCGCCCGAAGTTCCCGCGCACCCGGCCCCGCCGCTCATCCGCCCGCCCCACCACCAGGCGGCTCCGCCCCACCGGCACCGACTGCAACGCCACCACGCCGTTGTCCTTCGCGAACACGGCGTGGTCCACCCGGTCCTCGCACTCCCCCAGGAACGAGTAGCAGGCAGTGATCCACCGCGGATCCGGCGTGCCCGTGCCACCCACCATCCGCATGAACGGGTTCAGCGTCGTCCGCCCCAGGCCCGGCGGGTTGTCGATCGACACGGGCCCCGGATCCCGGCGGTCCGACCAGTTCCCGTGCGCGTACGCGTCCTGCACCCCGTGAAGCGTCGCCCCCAGGTGCCACAACGCCCGGCATTTCGCGGACTCCCCCCGCGGGTTCCCGCCGGTGCCGGCCAGAACCATGATCGTCTGCACCGTCACGTTCACCTTCGTCGCGTTGACGGGGCCGCGGATCCCGACGCCCGCCAGGAACGCCCGCGCCCTGTCCTTCCCCAACTGCTCGTCGACGAACTGGCAGCGGGAGCTGGCCGACGTGCCGTCCGTCGACGCCTCCCGCGGCAGCACCCAGCCGCGGTCGTCCACCACCTGGGACGCCGCGTGGATCGCGCTCTCGAACCGCTGCCGCAGGTACCGCTTGCACGCCCGCAGGTTCCGGGTGCGCACCGCGAACGTCTGCCGCGGGTCGTACCCCGTGGACGGCGGGAGGTAGTCGCCGTCCACGCAGTGCGGCACGGACTCGAAGAACGCGTCGATGTCCGCCGCCTCCACCGCCCCGAACTCGGACTTCGCCCCCTCCCCCGACAGGAGCGACACCGTCGCCGGCTCGATGCACCGCCCCGGCTCGTCCGCCACATCCGTCCGGGGCTGGGCGGCGCACTCCACCGCCGCCCGCGTGATCTTCCAATGGACGGGGTCCTGCCCCAGCGGGTCCGTCGTCGTGCCGAACCCCGCGGCCGTCCCCGCCGCCGAGAGCGACACCGCGGCGGCGACCGCCGCCGAAAGGCGCAGCCGCAGGCGCCTGGGGACGCTCATGCGGGTGAGTAAAGCCGTGCCCGGGCCCCCGCGTCAACGGCGGGGCCCCGGGCCACGGCGAGGGGTCAGCCGGAGACGCGCTCCAGCACCCGCCCCAGGCGCGCCGACACCTCGTCCGCCAGCGGCGCGAGGGCGTCGTTTCCGACCATCTGCAGCATCCGGTCCGCCGCGACCGCGCTCACCTGGGTCACGCCGTCCCGCACCCACACCACCACGTTGCACGGCAAGAGCACGCCGATCTCCGGCTCCGCGTCGAGCGCCTGGTGCGCCAGCGGCGGGTTGCACGCCCCCAGGATCAGGTACGGGTCGCGGTCCAGGCCGAGCTTCGCCTTCATCGTCGCCTGCACGTCGATCTCGCACAGCACCCCGAAGCCCTCGCCGGCGAGCGCGACACGCGTCGCCTCCACCGTCTCCTCGAACCCGGCGGCGACCTGAACCGTCCGCGCATACCCCGTCGTCATCAACTCGCTTCCTCCTCGATGTCGTGGCGGCCGTCCCGCACGGGTGCGGGACGGC
>JBFLWO010000550.1:0-1667 GCA_040757755.1 Actinomycetota bacterium | reverse complement strand
GACGAACAGGATCCCGGCCGCCTGTGCGGCGCGCGCGCACGCCGCCGCCTCGTCCCGCAGCACGTCGGGGGTGAGGGAGCGGTCGCGCAGCTGCACCACGTCCACACCCGCGGCGGCGAGACCCGGGATCAGGTCGGCGAAGCGGCCCGCCGCGACGCGCGCGGGCGCCACCACGTACAGCCGCGCGTCGGCGAGACGCCGCCGGCGGTCCGTCACTGGCCGGCCTCGACGAGATCCGGCGTGCCCTCCTCCTGCGTGGAGGCCAGGGCGTGGTCGAGGAGAGGCGGGCGGCCCGCCCCCCGCGCCAGCCAGCCGGCGCGCACCGCGTCGCGAAGCGCCTGCGCCATCCGCACCGGGTCCGCGGCCCGCGACACGCACGTCGCCGCCAGCACCGCGTCGCAGCCGAGCTCCAACGCCAGGGCCGCGTCCGACGCCGTGCCGATGCCCGCGTCGAGCACCACCGGAACCGAGACGGCGTCGCGCAGCAGGCGGATCGCGTGCGGGTTGCGGATGCCCATCCCGCTTCCGATCGGGCTTCCCAGCGGCATCACGGCGGCGCAGCCCACCGACTCGAGCCGCCGCGCCAGCACCGCGTCGTCCGTCGTGTACGGCAGCACCGTGAAGCCCTCCGCGACGAGGGTCTCGGCGGCGCGCAGAAGCTCGACGCCGTCCGGCAGGAGCGTGCGCCGGTCCCCGATCACCTCCAGCTTGATCCACGACGTCTCCAGCGCCTCCCGCGCCAGGCGCGCCGTCGCCACCGCCTCCTGCGCCGTGTAGCACCCCGCCGTGTTCGGCAGCACCCGCGCCCCCGCGTCGCGGATCGCGTCGTAGATGCCGCCCGGCGCCACCTCGACGCGGCGCAGCGCGACCGTGACGATCTCCGCCCCGCAGGCCGTGACCGCCTCCTTCAGCGCCGCGGGACTGCGAAACCCGCCGGACCCCAGAAGAAGCCGGGAGGTGAGCCGCTCGCCCCCCAGGATGAACCCCTCGTCGTACCCCATGCGTTGCCTCCTCATCCCCCGGCGGCGGCCCGCACGACCTCGACCCGCGCGCCCGTTTGCAGAACACGCCCCGGCCAGTCGGCCCGGGGCACCACCTCGCCGTCCACGGCGGCCGCGACGCCACGCTCCCCCGCGGCGACGCCGACCGCGGACGCCGCGTCCGCCAGCGTCGCGCCGCCGGGAAGGTCCCGCGGCACGCCGTTCACGATCACCCGCATCGCACCTCCTCCCGGGACGCCGCGAACCTCATCGGGGTGAACGGCGCCCACTCCGGCCCCGGGTCCTCGCCCCGCGCGACCCGGGCCGCGGCCCGCGCCGCGACCGGCGTGAGGAGCACCCCGTGGCGGAACCCCCCGGCCGCCCACACCAGGCCGTCGCCGTCGCGGCCGAGGACGGGCAGCGCGTCGGGGGCGGCGGGCCGCAGCCCCGCGCGGTGCTCCAGCAGGGCCATCTCGCGCAGGGCCGGGACGACACGCACCGCCTCCTCCAGCAGGTCGAGCGCGGCGCCCGCGGTGGGGTCGACGTCGCCGGCCTCCTGCTGCGTCGCGCCGACCACGACGCGCCCGTCGGGACGCGGCACCAGGTACACGCCGGGGGTGCGGACCACCCGGCCGACCGGGCACGGCGCCCCGGGACGGGGCCCCAGCACCAGCACCTCGCCCTTCA
>JBFLWO010000549.1:0-1682 GCA_040757755.1 Actinomycetota bacterium | reverse complement strand
CCCGGCGCGAGGTCCCGCACCGGCGTCCAGGCCGTCGCGGACGGGGGGAGGTCGGCGACGGCGGCCCCGTCGAGGATGACGCGCACCCCGGCGAGCCCCCAGTTCCCGGGCTGCGCCGGCGACCAGCGAAGCACCGGCCGGCGGCCGACGGTCCCGCCGAGCGGGGTCGCCGCCCGCGGCGCCGGCGGGGGCGTGGGGGGGAGGTACGCGATCGGGCCCGCCGCCGTGCGGACGTTGCCGGCGGCGTCGACCGCGCGCACCGTGACGGGGGTCGGGGACGCGGGGACGGGGAACGGCAGCGTCCACGACGTCTGGGTCGGCGGCAGCGTGGCGGTGGCCCCGCCGGCGGCGACCTCGTAGCGCGCCACACCCGAGGTGGCGTCCCGAGCCGCGGACCACGTGACGGCGGCGCTCGGCGTGTCGACGACGGCGGCGCTCGTGACGGTGAACGGCTCGGGGGGCGTGGTGTCCACGGCGACGGTGCGGGCCGCGGAGGAGCGCACGTTCCCGGCACTGTCGCGCGCGTCGACCCGCCAGGTGTGGCTGCCGTCGGCCAGCGCGGCGGCGGGCCGCCAGGTGAGCGCCCCCGCCCCGACCTGCGCGGCGTCGGCGCCGTCGATCACGACGCGGTACCCGGCGGTGCCGCCCCCGGCGTCGACCGCCTCCTGCCAGGTGAAGACGGGGCGGGGCTCGGCGGAGACGGCGCCGTCCGCGGGCGTGAGGAGCGCGAACGGCGCGGGGGGCGTGGCGGCGGCGGCGGGCGCGGCGACGCGGGCGAGGGCCCCGGGCAGCGACAGGAGGGTGCCCGCCTGCGTCATCCCGGCGAGCGCCGGCAGTGCGGCGCCGCCGTCGACGAGGGCGGCGCGGACCTCGGCCGGGCCCAGGGACGGCGCCCGTGCGAGGACGGCGGCGGCCGCGCCGGCGACGTGCGGCGCCGCCATCGACGTGCCGCTCATCGTCCCGTAACCGCCCGGGATGGTGGACAGCACCGCCGATCCGGGGGCGGCGAGGTCGACGGTGGCGGCGCCGCGGTTCGAGTACGACGCGAGGGCGTCCGTGGACGTCGTCGCCGCGACCGCGACGTTGCCGGGCGCCGGGCATGCCGCGGGGGTGGGGCGCTGCACGTCGTTGTCGACCGCGGAGTTCCCGGCGGCGGACACGACGAGCACGCCGGACGCGGTGATGTCGGCGACGGCGTCGCACAGCGCGGTGGAGTAGCCGGAGCTGCCGAACGACGCGTTCACGATGCGCGCGCCGTTGTCGCGCGCGTAGCGCAGGGCGGTGACGGCGTCGGAGATCGAGCCGGTTCCGCCGGAGATGAACTTCACGGGCATGATCCGGGCGGCGGCGACCCCCGCGACGCCGGTGCCGTTGCCGCGCACCGCCGCGACGATCCCCGCGACGTGCGTGCCGTGCGCGTCGCTCGACGGGTCGTCGTACACCGTCGCGTCCCCGTTGCGGACGTCCCAGCCGCGGACGTCGTCGACGTAGCCGTTGCCGTCGTCGTCGACCCCGTTGCCCGGCACCTCCCCCGGGTTCGTCCAAGTCGCGGCGGCGAGGTCGGGGTGCGACACGTCCACGCCGGTGTCGACGACGGCGACGACGACGGGCGTGCCGTCGGCCGTGTCCCACGCCTGCGGCGCGCCGATGCGCGACATCCCCCACTGCTGGGGGAACAGGGG
>JBFLWO010000548.1:0-1693 GCA_040757755.1 Actinomycetota bacterium | reverse complement strand
GAGCCGCCACTCGCCGTCCCGGCCGCGGCGCAGCGCCCCCTCCGCCCCGGGCGGCAGCACGACGCGCAGGCACGCCCACGCGGGGGCGAGGTAGTGGCGGGCGACCCACCCCGCGACGTCCATGAGCTCGGGCGGCACGGGCGGCGCGTCGACGACGCCGCGCAGCGGTGCGAGACGCCCCCGGTGCGTCGCGGCGGCGCGGCCCGTGACGACGCCGAGGACGGTGCGCGGCCCGAGCGGGCAGGCCACCAGCGCGCCCGGCACGGCACGCGCGTCGAGCGCGACGGGCACCGCGTAGTCGAGGGCGCGGTCCAGGGCCCTCGCCTCGACGAGGACCTGGACCTGGGCGGGCACGGGGGCGGAGCTCACCGGCCCGCCCCCCGCCCCGCCCGGCGGATCTCGGGGACTAGTCGCGGGCCTCGCGGCCGATGGTGACGCCCTCCCAGGTGAAGTCCGGGTCGGTGCGGCCGAAGTGGCCGTACGCGGCGGTCTTCTTGTAGATGGGGCGGCGCAGGTCGAGCCGGTCGATGATCGCGGCCGGGCGGAGGTCGAACTTCTCCTTCACCCACGCCTCGATGTCGCCGACGTCGCGGGTCTCGGTGCCGAACGTGTCGACCATGACCGACACGGGGTGGGCGACGCCGATCGCGTACGCGACCTGCACCTCGCACCGGCGGGCGAAGCCGGCGGCCACCACGTTCTTCGCGACCCAGCGGGCGGCGTACGCGCCGGAGCGGTCCACCTTCGACGGGTCCTTCCCGCTGAACGCGCCGCCGCCGTGGCGGGCCATGCCGCCGTACGTGTCGACGATGATCTTCCGCCCGGTGAGGCCGCAGTCCCCCATCGGGCCGCCGACCACGAACCGGCCCGTCGGGTTGATGTACAGCGTGATCCCCGGCTGCCACATGCCGAACTCGCTGAGGACCGGCTCGATGACGCGGCGGGTGACCTCGTCGCGCAGCAGGTCGTTCGCGACGTCGGCGCCGTGCTGCGTCGACACGACGACGGTGGTGACCTCCGCCGGCCGGCCGTCGACGTAGCGCACCGTGACCTGGGCCTTGCCGTCGGGGCGCAGGTAGTGGAGGTCCTCGCGCCGGACGGCGGCGAGCTTCTCGCACAGGCGGTGGGCGAGCGTGATCGGGAGCGGCATCAGCTCGGGGGTCTCGTCGGTGGCGTACCCGAACATGAGGCCCTGGTCCCCCGCGCCCTGGACGTCGTAGCGGTCCTCGTCGGTGTGGGCCCGCGCCTCGTACGCGCTGTCGACGCCCTGCGCGATGTCGCCGCTCTGCTCGTCGATCGCGACGGACACGCCGCAGGTGTCGGCGTCGAAGCCGAACTTCGCGCGGGTGTAGCCGATCGTGCGGACCGTCTCGCGCACCACCTTCGGGATGTCGACGTAGGTGGCGGTGGTGATCTCGCCGGCGACCATCACCTGGCCGGTGGTGACGAGCGTCTCGCACGCGACCCGGCCGAGCGGGTCCTCCGTGAGAATCGCGTCGAGGACCCCGTCGGAGATCTGGTCGGCGATCTTGTCCGGGTGCCCCTCGGTGACGGACTCGGAGGTGAAGAGGAAGTCGCGGATGGTGTGCCCCCTGTTCGGCCGTGACGAGCGCGCGCGAGTGTATCAGCGGTCCCCGCGGCCCCCGCGCGCACCGGCGCCGGACGTGCGGAGGGCCGGCGCGTGCCGGCCCTC
>JBFLWO010000547.1:0-1694 GCA_040757755.1 Actinomycetota bacterium | reverse complement strand
GAGCCGGTGCCGGTGGCGCGGACGTCGTGATCGCGGGGCGCCGCGCGGGCGTGGGCCGCGGAGCCGCGGGTGTCGCCGCCGGGGTGGCGAGCCGCGGGCTGAGGCGCCCCGGGTCCTGCGTGCCCCCCGAGTCGTCCGCGTAGGCGAGCAGCGCCACGTTCGCCGCGACCGCCGCCGCCAGGGCGACGAGGACCACCGCGACGACGCGGGCGGCACGCCATCCACGGGGGCCTCGCATGGTCGAAGGCTACGCGGCGGGTGGCGCCGCCGGCGCCGCCGCGCGCGACCCGGACCGGCGCCGTGACCGTCCCGACCGCGTCAACACGCGCCACGCCAGCGCCGTCGCCACCAGACCCAGCGCACCGACGTACACGGGGGTCGCCCACGGCCGCGCCGTGTCGGTGCCCGCCCACACGCCATGCGCCGCCGCCAGCAGGAACGCCGCGAACGAGGCCTTGTGGATGCGACGCCATGCCGCCGCGCCGATGCGGGACCGCACGTACCACGACGCCGTCACGAGGCCCATCACCAGGCCCGCGACGACCCCGAGCGACGACCACAGCGTCCGGTACGGCACGAGCCCCGGGATGACCAGGGCGTGCAACGGGATCTCCACCGCCCGGTCCAGCACCAGCGCCACCCCGTGCAACCCGGTCGCCGCGAGCCCCAGGAACGCCAGCACCCGGTGGATCTCCGCCACCGCCGCCGGCGCCACCGCCCGCCCGAACGGCCGGCCGGTGAGCAGGAGACCCGCCAGCACGGACGCGGTCAGCAGCCCGAACGCCGTGAGCCCGCTCGCGCGCGCGATCAACCAGAACGTGGGGTCCGTCGTCATGCCAGTCCTCCCGTCGCGATCGTCGGTCCAACCTCCGGAACGAGGAGCACGCTCAGCCCCCGCTCCTCCGCCTCCCGTCGGGCGGCGTCCGCGCCGGCGACGAGGAGCGCCGTCGCCAGCACCTCCGCCCGCTCCGCCGACTCCGCCGCCACCGTGACCCGCAGGAGATCCGTGCGTGACGGCGCGCCCGTCGCCGGGTCGATCACGTGGTGCCGCCCGCCGTCCCACCGGCGCCGGTCCCGGCCGGACGTCGCCAGCGCCCCCCACGCCAACCCCACCGTGCGCCCGCCCTCCGGGGTGTCGACCGCCACCGGCCACGTCCCGCCCGCCGGTGCGCCCGTCACCGCCAGGTCGCCGCCCGCGTTCACCAGGCATGCGCCCGCCCCGTCGACCGCGGCGATGGCGCGGTCCACCGCGTAGCCCTTCGCGATGCCGCCCAGGTCGAGCCTGACGCCCCGCCCCAGCCGCACCACGCCCAGGGCGCGGTCCACCTCCACCGCGCCGCCGCACGCCACCGGCGGCCGCGCCGGGCCGGGCCGCCGCGCCACGTCCTCGAACGTCCGGTCGTAGCCCGCCGCCAGGACGGCGTCGTGCACGGTCGGGTCGAAACGGCCGCCCGTCTCGTCGCGCGCCGCCACCGCCCGGGCGACGAGCTCCACCAGCTCCGGGTCGGCGCGCCCCCCGCCCGCGCGGTTGAGGCGGCTCAACGCGGAGTCCGGCAGGAACCGCGAGAAGACCTGCTCCAGCCGCACGACGCACGCGCGCACCGCCGCCGCGGCGTCCGCCGCGGCGCGCGGGTCGTCCGCGTCGAGGAGCACCTCCACGTCCGTGCCCATCGCCCGGAACCGGTGCCCGACCA
>JBFLWO010000546.1:0-1713 GCA_040757755.1 Actinomycetota bacterium | reverse complement strand
CGAGCTTTTGCCGCACGAGGTCGCCCTCCGCCGAGCCGACGAAGGTCCGTCCACCGACGGTGACGGTCAGCTCGACGGTCCCCGGCGCGAGGCCGCTCACGGTCTGCTTCCTCGCCGTGAGGCGCAGCCGGAAGCGCCCGTTCTGCCGCACCAGGCTCACCGTGCTGCCGTCGACCCGGCCGCGGAACGCGGTCGCGCGGCCGTTCGCGGTCAGCTCGGGAAAGGTCTGCTGCCACTCGCCCGACTGCCCGTAGGCGAGGTGGATCGACACCGGACCCGAGCCCGGGTCGAAGGCCGCGAGTTCGGGCAGCTTCGCCTGCACCTGGACCAGCCCCGTGCTCCGGTCTGCGCTCCCGGGATTGAGCACGATGCGCAAGGAGTCGAGCCGCGCATCCCCGGCACCCGGCGTCGGCGCGGGCGCCGGAGTGGGAGTGGGCAGGGGGCCGCCGCCACCGCCGCAGTCCTGGGTGGGGACGGCCGGAGAGAAGTCCGCGCAGCTCAACGAGGCGTAGCCCGTGCCGAGGACCACGGCCTTGTTGCTCGGCCAGCGGTGACGCGTGCCATCGGAGCGGATCGCCTCGAATACCACGGGGACGCAGCCATCGGCCGGGAAGAGCCGGTTCGTCGCGTAGGTCCCATTCGCCGCCCTCCCGTAGGCAAGCGGGAGATTGACGCACGCCGATCCCACCAGGGCGCGCACCGCGCGTGGCGCCTTGCCGCTAGGATCGAAGTAGTTGACGAGCAGCTCGCGTGAAGTCTGGCCCCACCCGATGCGGGGAGCCACTCCGCCGGCGGGAAGCGTGGGGATCGAAACCGTTGCCCGCTGCCCGAAGTCCTCGGTGACGTACGGCGTCCTGGATCCCGAGGTGGAGATCGAGATGCCGGCCCCGAACTCCACGAACGACCCGAGGATGTTGTCTCGATGTCCGGGGCTGACCATCCATCCATCGTGGACGGCCGGGAGCGTGCCGATGCCGACGTTCTCGGCCAGGCTGGACCATCCCGGGTAGTAGCGCTGGATGCGCTTCCACCAGAGCTCGCCGTTACACGAGTCGTGGCCGGTGCAACCGTTCGCGGTCATGTCTTCGCTGTGTGCGCGCGCCGCGCGGCCGAGGTCGTCGCTCCAGACGAGAGGTGACAGCCCGCGGTCGGAGCGTTCCGCATTCGCCAGCGCGAGATAGGCGAGCTCGTCGGCGCCCGGCGCGTAGCTACACAGCGCGATCGCGGGCAAGGACAGCAGGACACCGGTCGCCGCCGCTGCGGTCAGCGCCACCCTCCAGCGGCCACACCTCGCAGACCGCGCCCCCCAGAACCACATAGCTTCCCCCTCGGCGAGCGAGCTGCTCGCCTGCGTCCCCGCGCGAGCAGATGGAAGCAAGCCGACCGCCATGCTCTCACCACCCCCCGCAACGACGTACTACCCAAAGATCATGGGGGTGAGCCGACAATTCCATCGCGCACCGCAGGTATTCTTTGCACGACCGCCGCGGCTTTCAGCCGCTTGCAACTTCGATGCCGCGGGCCGCGACGTGGAAAGCGGCCGCGGTTCCTCTGCGGCGGGCGCCGGCAGTCCAACGGATCGGACGCTCGCGGGCGCACGCGTCCACGAAATGGGAATCGCCCGGTTCTCGCGCACGAGCGGGCATCCCACGATCGGCGCTTTCCGCGCGGCCGTGCGGAGACGGCGAACCGGCGCGGCCTCGACGTCCGGGC
>JBFLWO010000545.1:0-1718 GCA_040757755.1 Actinomycetota bacterium | reverse complement strand
CAAGCTGGTCGGGGTCACCTCCGACGGGCCCCCCATCCAGGACTGCACCTCGCCCACCCCGTCCGGGGCGGGTGCCGGCTCCGCGACGTACAGCGCGCCGAACGGGAACACCTTCCAGACCGAGTGGTCGGTCCCGGCCGAGATCACCCCCGGCGCCACGGCGTTCATCCGCCTCCAGGCCACGCCGGGCCCCGGCCAGAGCCTCGGGGCGGGCATCACCATCAAGACGCCGTCCGAGTTCGGCCTCGCTCCGCTTCCGAACTCCCTCGAGGCCAGCCTCTCCCCGGGCGGGAGCTTCAACCAGTCGAAGACCTTCACCTTCACGCCGCAGCGCGCCTTCACCGCCGGCGAGACGCTCTACATCCGCCTCGAGAACGGCTGCACGGCCTTCACCTACCGGTACGTCGTGAGCTGACCTGACCCCGCGATCGCCTCAGGCGGTCGCGGCGGCGCGGCGGTCGAGGTCGCGGCGGAAGCGCGCGACGGAGAACGTGCCGCCGAGCAGGGGGTCGAGCCCCGCGGGGCCGGTGCGGGAGAGGTCCCCGGCCCGGCCCGCCTCGGTGTCGATGCCGGCGTCGAACGGCAGCACGCCGAGGAGCGGCACAGGGGTGAGGCGCGCCAGCACCCGCGGGTTCGTGACGGCGTCGAGGCCCGGCTCGGCGGGCCAGCCGGACACGACCACCCCGAGCGGCGTCAGGCCGCGGCGGTGGATCGCCTCCAGGGTCAGGAGGGTGTGGTTGAGGGTGCCGAGCCCGGGGCGCGCCGCGACGATCACCGGCAGGGCGAGGAGCGTGGCGAGCCCCGCCATGTCCACCCCGTCGCCGAACGGGACGAGCAGGCCGCCGGCGCCCTCCACGATCACCAGGTCGTAGCGGGACGCCAGGTCGTCGAAGCGCTCCCGCACCACCCCCGGGTCGACGGTGACGCCCTCGAGGTCCGCGGCGACGGCGGGGGCGAGCGGCGCCCGCAGGCGGTACGGGCAGACCGCGTCGAGCGGCTCGTCCGTCCCGAGGACCGCCTGAGCGAACTCGGCGTCACCGGTGATGGTGCCGTCCCAGCCGGTCTGCGCCGCCTTCAGCACCACGGCGCGGCGGCCCTGCGCCTGCGCCGCCAGGCCCAGGGCGGCCGACACCACGGTCTTGCCGACGCCCGTGTCGGTGCCGGTGACGAAGACGCCGCGCAGGCTCAGCACACCGCCACCCGCCGCGCCTCCGCCAGCGCCCCGAGGGCCCACTCCACGTGCCGCTCCTCCAGCGTCGCCATCGCGGTGAGCCGCAGCCGCGCCATCCCGGCGGGGACCGTCGGCGGCCGGATCGCGGGGGCCCACACGCGCCGGCGGCGCAGCTCCGCCGCCAGGTCCAGCGCGGGCCGCGCCTCCCCGACGAGCACGCCGATCACCGCGGACCCCGTGGGGAGCACCGTGAACCCCAGCGCCTCGATCGCCGCGACGAGCCGCGCCACGAGGGCGTGCAGGCGGGCGCGCCGCCACGGCTCGTCCCGCACCACGTCGAGGGCGGCGAGCGCCGCGCCGGCGGCGGCCGGCGCCAGCGCCGTGGTGAACACGAAGCCGCGCGCCCGGGTGCGCAGGTAGACGCACAGGTCCCGTGACCCCGCCACGTAGCCGCCCTGAGCCCCGAGGGCCTTCGACAGCGTCCCCATCACCACCGGCACGCGCCCCTGCAGGCCGAAATGCTCCACCGCCCCCGCCCCGGTCGGCC
>JBFLWO010000544.1:0-1731 GCA_040757755.1 Actinomycetota bacterium | reverse complement strand
TCGCCCCCGGGGTGTGGAACCTGCTCATCGACCTCTCCACCGCCCTGGGCCGCATCCGGGAGCCGCCGCATGCGGGGCGCGTGTTCGGCGAGACGCTCGCCGGGCGCGCCGGGTGGGCGGCGCTGCCGCTCGAGGCGTGCGACGGCGTGGCCCGCGCCGGCGACGCCGTGCAGCACGAGGTGCCGCACTTCGCCGCGTTCACCCCGGCGGCGGAGGAGCTCGCACGGCTCCGGCGGCTGCCGCTCGTCACGACGCTGGGGGCGCGCAGCGGCGAGGGGCGCCGGGAGGCGGCGCGGGCGCTCGCGATCCACGCCGGGGCGCGGGTCGTGCCGCTGGAGGGGTGCGGCCACCTCGCCCAGGTGGAGGCGCCGGAGGCGCTCGCCGCGGCGGCGCGCGGCCAGTGGGCCCGGAGGGCGGCGTGACCGGGGCGGTGGCCGGGACCCGGCCGTACCCGTGGCCGTTCGACGGGGACCTGAGGGCCGCGCGCGTCGCGCTCGTCGTCGCCGGGGCGCAGGACGCCTGGATCGCCCGCTGCCACGACCCGGCCGCGGCGGCCTCGACGCTGACGGGCCTGGCGCACGACCTGCGCGCCCTGGGCGTGCTGGTGGTGCGGGTGCGGCAGGCGACGGTGCGCGGCCCCGCGGACCGGGCGTGGCCCGGGGTGGCGTGGGACCGCGACGTCGTGGCGTCCGGCGTCGACGGCTTCTTCGGCAGCCCCCTCGACGGGGTGCTCCGCGCCGAGCGGCGCGACCTCCTCGCGATGTGCGGGTTCGGCCTGGAGGGCCCCGTCCATTCGACGTTGCGCAGCGCGAACGACCGCGGCTTCGAGTGCCTGACGCTGACGGATGCGTCGGCGGCGCTCGACACCGAGACGGCCGGCCCGGCCGTCGAGTCCATCACCATGTCCGGCGGGATCTTCGGCGCGGTCGGCTCGTCCGGCGCGCTCGTCGAGGCGCTCCGTCCGGGCCCGACACCGTAAGGAGGAAGCGATGACCGCCCGTGCCCGGACGCGCCTCGGGGGAGGCCCGCGGTGACCTACGGAACCGTTGCCGCGGACCCGTACCGCTGGCCGTACGACGACGTGATCGACCCGGCCCGCACCGCGCTGGTGAACATCGACTGGCAGGTGGACTTCTGCGGGGAGGGCGGCTACGTCGACCGCATGGGGTACGACCTGAGCCTGACGCGGGCCGGGCTCGCGCCGACCGCGCGGGTGCTCGCCGCGATGCGGGAGCGGGGCTTCACGATCGTCCACACGCGGGAGGGGCACCGCCCCGACCTGTCGGACCTGCCGGCGAACAAGCTGTGGCGGTCCCGGCAGATCGGCGCGGGCATCGGCGACCCGGGGCCGTGCGGGCGGGTGCTGGTGCGCGGCGAGCCCGGCTGGGAGATCGTGGGGGAGGTCGCCCCCGTCGACGGCGAGGTGGTGATCGACAAGCCCGGGAAGGGGGCGTTCTACGCCACCGACCTGGACCTCGTGCTGCGCACCCGCGGCGTCACGCACATCGTCCTCACCGGCATCACGACGGACGTGTGCGTGCACACGACGATGCGGGAGGCGAACGACCGGGGCTACGAGTGCCTGCTGCTGGAGGACTGCACCGGCGCCACGGACCATGCGAACTACCTGGCGGCGCTGAAGATGGTGACGATGCAGGGCGGCGTGTTCGGGGCGGTCGCGCCGTCGTCGGCGCTGCTCGACGCCCTGGGGGCGTCGTGAGGGTGCGGGGC
>JBFLWO010000543.1:0-1744 GCA_040757755.1 Actinomycetota bacterium | reverse complement strand
CGCCGGCCACCTCGCGCTGATGGGGGTCGCGGTGCTCGCCGTGCTCCTCGCCCCCGAGACCGTGCCGCGGCGCCGCGCCCGGATCGAGGTGCGCATCGGAGTGCCGCGCGACCAGCTGCGCGGCTTCGCCACGTTCCTCGGCCCCGCCGGGTTCCTGATGAGCTTCCTCGACGCGGCGCTCCTCGCGATCGTGCCGCTCTACATCGTGCAGACCCTCGAGGTGCACAACGTCGCGGTCGCCGGCCTCGTCGGCTTCCTCATCCTGGGCATGGGCGGCTTCACGCCCCTCGTCCTCAGCCGCGTCGAGCCGCGCCGCGCCATGATCGTCGGGGTCGTCGTGTCGTCCCTGTGCAGCCTCATGATCGTCGCCTCCTCCGCCGTCGACACCGTCGTGCCGGTCGTCGCCGCCGCCGCCGTCATCGGCTTCACGAACGGCCTGATCCTGCAGGGCGGCACCGCGATCTGCGGCATCACCGTGCCGCTGCGCGACCGGGGCAAGCTGATCTCCGCCTTCTACATGTGCTGCTACGCGGGCACCGTCCCCACGGTCGGCCTCGGCTACCTCGCCACCGGCGTCGGCCTCACCGCCGCGCTCGCCGTGTGGTCCGCGACGGCCCTCGTCCTGGCCGCGTTCGTCCTGGGGGTCGGGGGACGCATGTTCCGCCGCGTCGTGCCGTACGTCGAGCCGCCGGCGCGGCCCGCGCCCGAGGGGGCCGCGGCGTGACCCTCCCCGCCCTCGCCGCCGCCCCCCTCTGAGCGGCACCCGCTAACCTCGCCGCGATGGACGTCCAGACGCTCACCGCCCTCCTCGCCGACTGGGGCGAGCCGGCCTACCGCGCCCGGCAGGCCCGCGAGGCGCAGCTCGCCGGCGCCGCCGGATGGGACGACGTCGCCACCCTGCCGCGCGCCCTGCGCGCCCGCCTCGCCGACGCCCTCCCGTTCTGGGCCCTCACCCCCGACGCCCGCGCCGCCTCGACCGACGGCACCGTGAAGTGGCGGCTGCGCGCCGCCGACGGGGCCGCCGTCGAGGCGGTCCTCATCCCCCACGGCCGGGACCGCGGCACCGTGTGCGTGTCCAGCCAGGCCGGGTGCGCCCTCGGCTGCCGGTTCTGCGCCACCGGGCTCCTCGGCGCCGGCCGGGACCTCACCACCGCCGAGATCGTCGACCAGGCCGTCCTCGCCGCCCGGGAGGCCGCCTCCCGGGGTGCCCGCCTCACGAACGTCGTGTTCATGGGGATGGGGGAGCCGCTCCAGAACCCCGACGCCGTCCTCGCCGCCTGCCGCGAGATGAACGACCCACGGGTGCTGGGCCTGTCCGCGCGGCGCATCGCGATCTCCACCGTCGGCTGGGTGCCGGGCATCGCGCAGGTCACCCGGTTCGACCTGCCGGTGCGGCTCGCCGTCTCCCTCCATGCCGCCGACGACGACACCCGCGGCCGCCTCATGCCGATCAACGCCCGCTACCCCATCCCGAACCTCCTCGCGGCGTGCCGCCGCTACTCCGACACGACGGGCAGGCGCGTGTTCGTCGAGTACCTCCTCCTCGACGGCGTGAACGACGCGATCGCCGACGCCCGCCGCCTCGCCGCCCTCCTGCGCGACGGCCGGTTCCACGTGAACCTCATCGAGTACAACGCGACCTCCGGCCCGTACCGGGGGAGCCCCCCGGGGCGCCGCGACGCGTTCGCCGCCGCCCTCACCGCCGCGGGCATCGAGCCCTCCGTGCGGCGGTCCCGCGGCGCCG
>JBFLWO010000542.1:0-1745 GCA_040757755.1 Actinomycetota bacterium | reverse complement strand
CGGCGGGCGCCGGGAGCGGTGGGTGTCGCGCAGGCGCGTCACACGAGCCGGAGCTGGCGGTCGGGGGCGGGGCGCGGCGGCGGCGCGGGCGGCGGCATGGAGGGGCGGTGGGTGGTGCCGGAGTGGCGTTCCCACAGGCGGCGCACCTCGGTCTCGATGGAGTGGCGGGCGACGCGCGACTGGTAGGAGCCATGGAAGCGGCGGGCGCACTGGTCGACGAGGTCGGGCCGGGCGGTCCACAGCCACCCCAGGTAGTGCTCCCGCACCCCGGGGCGAAGGTGCAGGGGGATGGGCCACACGCCGTCGGCGCCGGCCTGGGCGGCGGCCCGCACCACCGCCTCGAGCTGGCGCGGCGCGTCGGAGATGCCGGGAAGGATGGGGGCGACGAGGACGCCGCTCGGGATCCCCGCCTCCCGAAGCCGTGCCACCGCGTCGATGCGCCGCAGCGGGTTCGGGGTGCCCGGCTCGGTCGCGCGCCACACATCCGCGTCGAGGCAGCCGACGGACAGGTCGACGCGCACGTGCGTACGCCGTGCCGCCTCGGCGAGCACGTCGAGGTCGCGCAGCACCAGCGTGGACTTCGTGAGGATCGAGAAGGGGTTGCGGGCCTCGGCGAGCACCTCCACGATGCGGCGCGTCAGCAGGTAGCGCCCCTCGCAGCGCTGGTAGGGGTCGGTGCCCGTCCCCATCGCGATCAGGTGGCCACTCCAGCGCGGCGACGCGAGCTCGGCGCGCAGCCTCTCCGCGGCGTTCACCTTCACCACGATCCGCGTCTCGAAGTCCCGCCCCGCGTCGAGGCCGAGGTACTCGTGGGTGGGCCGCGCGAAGCAGTAGACGCAGGCGTGGCTGCAGCCGCGGTACGGGTTGATCGTGAACCGGAACGGCATGCGCGACGCCTCCGGCACCGCGTTCACGATGCGCCGGGCCCGCACGTGCAGGAACTCCAGCCCGCGCAGCTCGTCCCGGCCGGGCACCACCTCGACCAGGCCGTCGAGCGGCGGGCGGCCACCGTCGTCGTCGGTGAGGCGCCAGCGAAGGGGAGAACCGGACACCCCGGGGAGGATAGCGAACATATGTTCGACTATGGGAGGGGTCGGACTCGCGCGAGCGGTCCCCCTCGACGGGGCGTGGGAGCCGAGTTACCGTCGCCCACGTGCCCGCATGGGTCGTGTTCCTCATCGGCCTCGGCGCCGTGATCGCCCTGATCGGGCTCTTCGCGCTGCTCCCCGGCGAGGAGGACAGCGACACGCTGCGACCCAAATGGTGGTGGCACGGCGGCCCGGGAGACGGCGGCCTCTAACGGCCGGCGTCGGAGGGCGGCACCCGTCCGGCCCGAGGCGCGGCCATGCGCCAACCGGCGACGTGCACCGCTCCCCCGAAGGGAGCGCCGCTCGGGCGCGCTGGCGCGTCATCGCTCGCCGGCAAGGTGGCGCGTCGCGTCGCGGGTTCCGCGCATCGCGCCAATTGGCGCGGCGACCGCGCGCCAATTGGCGGCGAGTTCCCGCGCACGGTGCGTGCGTGTCTCGTCGCCGTCGGCGATGGCGTCGTGTCGGGTTGTGCGTCTCCGGGGACAGTTCGCGCGCCCCTCGCGCGTCGCGCCAAGTGGCGCGGGGCTGCTGCGCCAAGTGGCGCGGGGCTGCTGCGCCAAGTGGCGCGGGGCTGCTGCGCCAAGTGGCGCGGGGCTGCTGCGCCAAGTGGCGCGGGGCTGCTGCGCCAAGTGGCGCGGGGCTGCTGCGCCAAGTGGC
>JBFLWO010000541.1:0-1746 GCA_040757755.1 Actinomycetota bacterium | reverse complement strand
AACACGCCCAGGACCGCGGCGCCCGCGACGGCGACCCGCGCGGGGCGCGCCAGGACGGTCCGTCGCAGGAACAATGGCGTCGCGACGGCGAGAACCAGCGCGACGACGAGCGGCAGGGCCTGGCCCACGGTCGTGATCGGGGCGCTTTCGACCACGGTCCTGGTGCCGCCATCCGGCGTGCTGAAGGCCTTGGCGGACGTCCCCATCGGGAGCACCAGCAACGCGAGGCCCCCGAGCGCCGTGCAGGCGGCCGCCAGGAGGACGGCGACATCGGCGGCTGACACCCGCGGCGAGACGCGGTCGGCTCCCAGGGCCGGCATCGGCGCCACCTCCGGTCGTGTCGATCCACGATTGGATCGGAGACCCGCCACTCACCGTGGCGGTTTCTCCGCGTGCGTGGTCCAGCGTAGCCCTCCCCGGCCTGCGGGGGTGGGCCATGCGCTCCGCGACTCGGGAGAGGCCCCTCCAGAGGGGCCTTCTCCGTTCCGGGACGCGGTCGGGACGGCGCGGCCGGGTGACGGCGACCGCGGGCGCGGCTGGTGTCGTCACCCGCGACCCGGACGTCCCTGCCGCCCCGCACCCGTGTCCCGCGTGCTGTGTGCGCCCTGGCGGCGGTCACGCGAAGAGGTCGGCGGCCTCCACGAGCCGGACCTTCTCCCGCGCGGCGCGCCGCCGCAGGTCCACGCCGGCTCCCCGCGTGAAGACGAGGAGCTTCGCGCCCGCCGCCTTCGGCCCCAGGATCTCCGCGTCGCGCTTCAGGGCCCCGAGGACCTGGGGGCTCGCGTCAGCACTCCACCTGCACGTGCCGACCATCGTGTAGCGCCCCTTCGCGGTGGCCACGAGGTCGATCTCGGCCGTCCCTGAGCGGTTCCACCATCCGCCGATCTCGGTGGCCGCCGGCATCCTGGCCGCGTAGGTGCCGACCCAGTCGCGGCACACCTGCTCGAACGCCAGGCCCATGTAGGTGTCCAGGTCGCCCTCGACGATTCGCGCCACCTCCTCCACCCGGCCGCGCTCCAGGCGGCTTCGGTTGGGGAAGACGTAGCGGAACCAGAAGCGGAAGAACGGGTCGCGGATGCGGTAGTAGCCGCGCTTCGGGACGAACCCGGTGGGTTCGAGCGGCTCCTGGATCTCCAGGTAGCCGAGGCTGACGAGCCGCGCCAACCTCGGCGCGAGCAGGGGGGTGGACGAGGCGGTCTGCTGCGCGATCTCGTTCACGCGCGTGGCACCCGCCGCAATCGCCCGGATGACGTCGAAGTAGCTCCCCGGCGTCCGGATGTCCGCCTCCTCCCGCAGGAGATGCAGGGGCTCCTCGTACAGGGACTCGCCCTTCACGAGGATCCGCTCCCGGATCACCTCCCGGATCCCGCGCCACAGCGACACACGATTCCTACGAAAAGCGTTACTCTGGCGGGTCTCGGGGGGCGGAGCCCCACCACCAGGAGCGGAGAGGAGGCCGCCCATGGGCGGCGGACAGAGAAGCTCGCGAGCGTGGACCGCCGTCGCCGCGGCGGCCGCCGTGGCGACCGCGGTCGCGGTCCCGGCGATGGCGGACTCCGGCGGCGCCGGGGCCACCGCCAGGACGCCGACGGTCGCGACCCTCGCGAAGCAGGTGCGGACGCTCACCACGCTCACGAACCGGGTGCGCGCCGCGCAGACGCGTCTCACACGCCGCGTCGCGGCGCTGTCGACGCCGACCGGGTCGGTCGCGGGCGCCCAAGGCCCGGAGGGACCGCCGGGGCGGCC
>JBFLWO010000540.1:0-1755 GCA_040757755.1 Actinomycetota bacterium | reverse complement strand
GAGGGCGTGCGCCGCGGCGAGGAGACCGTTCTCGCCGAAGGCGGGCGCGGCGAGCTGCAGCCCCACCGGCAGCCCGTCGGACAGGCCGCACGGGATCGACACGGCGGGCAGCCCGGCGAGGCTGACGGGGATCGTGCAGACGTCGGCGAGGTACATGGACAGGGGGTCCTGGGTGCGCTCCCCGAGGCGGAACGCGACCGTGGGCGACGTGGGGGACGCGATGATGTCGACGTCCGCGAACGCCCGCTGGAAGTCCCTCACGATCAGGGTCCGCACGCGCTGCGCCCGCACGTAGTAGGCGTCGTAGTAGCCGGAGGCCAGCGCGAACGTGCCGAGCATGATGCGCCGCTTGACCTCGGGGCCGAACAGGTGCCCCCGGGTGAGCTCGTAGTGGTCGAGGAGGGTCTCGGCGTGCTCGTCGCGCCGCCCGTACCGGATGCCGTCGAACCGGGCGAGGTTCGCGGAGCACTCCGCCGGGGCGATGAGGTAGTAGCAGGCGAGCCCGTGGTCGAAGCTCGGCATCGTGAGCTCCACGACCGTGCCGCCGAGCTCCTCCACCTTCCCCATCGCCGCCTCGACCGCGGCCCGCACGCCGGGCTCGATGCCCTCCCCCATGAGCTCGCGCACCACGCCCACCCGCAGCCCGTCAAGGCGTTCCGCGTCGGGCACCGCGATCGGCTCCGTCCACTCGAGGGACGTCGCGTCCATCGGGTCCCGGCCCACCATGTGGGACAGGAGGAGCGCCGCGTCGCGCACGGTGCGGGCGAACGGCCCGACCTGGTCGAGGGACGAGGCGAACGCGATGAGCCCGTACCGGGACACCGCCCCGTACGTGGGCTTGAGCCCCACGATGCCGCACAGGGCGGCGGGCTGGCGGATCGACCCGCCGGTGTCGGACCCGAGGGACCACGGGACCTGGCACGCCGCGACCGCGCTGGCGGAGCCGCCGCTGGAGCCGCCCGGCACCCGCTCCGCGTCCCAGGGGTTGCGGGTCACCTGGTAGGAGGAGTTCTCGGTGCTGGACCCCATGGCGAACTCGTCCATGTTGGTCTTCCCCACCACCACCGCCCCCGCGTCCTCGAGCCGCTGCACGCAGGTCGCGGTGAACAGGGGGCGGAAGCCCTCCAGGATCCGCGACCCGGAGGTGGTGACGAGGTCCCGGGTGGAGAGGGCGTCCTTGATCGCGATCGGGACGCCGGCGAGCGGAGGGCGCTGCGGCAGGGCGTCGATCTGCCGCGCCCGGGCGCGGGCGCGGTCCGCGTCGATGGCGAGGAACGACCCCCAGCGGTCGTCCGCGACCCGCTCGAGGTAGGCGTCGACGAGCTCGGCGGACGTCGTCTCGCCGGCCGTGAGCGCCCGGATGGCGCCCTCCGCCGTGAGGCCGAGGATCGCGGTCACTCGAAGCTCCGCACCGCGAAGCCGCCCTGCCGGACCTCCGGGGCCTCCCGGAGGGCCTCCTCCACGGGGAGGGACGGGCGGGGCACGTCGTCGCGCAGGACGTTGGAGACCGGCACGACGTGCGTGGTGGGCGGCACCCCGTCGAGGTCGAGCGCCTGGATGCGCTCCACGTGCTCGAGGATGCCGTTCAGCTCGCGCTCCATCCGCTCCGCCTCCTCGCCGTCGAGGCGCAGGCGGGCGAGGCGGGCGACGTGGCGGACGACGTCAGGGGTGATCACGGGGCGGGATGCTAGTCGAGCGGCAGGCGGCGGGTCCCCTCCGTGCCGCGGCGGCGCCGCCGCGCGGGCCGCCACCCCC
>JBFLWO010000539.1:0-1755 GCA_040757755.1 Actinomycetota bacterium | reverse complement strand
GGCGGGTCCGTCCGGGAGCAGGGACTGCTGCGCCGGCCACATCCAGGCGGCCGCGAACCGATCAGGGAGCGCCGCCCTCCCGGGGCGCGCCGTCCGGGGGCCTGCACGGGCTTCCGGCGTACCCCGGCCCCCCGGTCCACTTCGACCATGTCGTTCGCGGCGTGCGTCATTCACGGGGGCCGAGCTGGGCGTGGGAGAGCCGAGCGTCTACGGCATGTTCCCCGGCACGCTCACCTCGGCGAGGAGGTACTGGTTCGAGGCGGGGTGGAAGTAGGTGATCTTGCCGGTCCAGATGTCCGGCAGCGGGTCGTTCGACAGCGTGTCGATGCGCGCGTCGATCTGCGTGATCTTCGCGTCGGCCTTGCGGGTGAGGCCGTCTTCGGTGGGTGCGGCCAGCTTCTCGAGCTCGCGGCGCATGTCGCCGCTGGGCTTGCGCGACTCGTCCTTGATGATCTGCGAGTGGCCCGTGTTCGCCCGTCCGGCACCGAGGCCCTCATGGAGGCGGACCGCGGCGAGGAAGCCGGCCGGGTCGCCCCCGAGGGCCAGCGTGTTCCGGTACCAGGCACTTCCCGGGAGGATGCCCGCGGCGACAAGCTCGACCCGCTTGATCTCCAGCGTGGAGGAGCGCACGTAGGAGTAGCCGTCGAACGGCCCGCCGGGATTCGACACCCTGCCGATCTCGTAGCCGTTGCCCGCCCACGTGAGGCGGCCCGAGGGGATCGGGCAGACGATCGCCGCGCCGGGCTTCTCCTCCCCGCAGTCGGATGCGTTGAGGCCCACGAAGAGGCTGCCTTCCACGGCGCCATCCGGGAGGGTCCGCGCCGACGGGACGCCGGTGGGTGCGCGCGCCCCGCCGTCCTGGGTGCGGCGCGCGAACGGCGTGCGCCAGCCGGAGGTGCGTGGGACCACCTTGACGCGCGCGATGTCGGTGTCGGTGTGGCCCTCGTCGTCTTCGACCTCGAGCGTGGCGGTGAGTGAGCAGAGCGGCACCACCCTGACGGTCTTCCCGGTCATGGTGACCCCCTTGGGCGAGACGCCCTCGCAGTCCTCGCCGGGAGCGAAGGTCCACCTGTACGAGCGCATCGGCCTGTGGCGCGTCGTGGACTTCGAGCCGTCGAGGGTGACCGTGCCGGCGCGCTGCACGGAGTAGGGCCCGCCGGCCTTCGCCACGGGGTCCTTCTCGGCGCGCCCGAGGATCACCTTCCACGATCCCGACTCCGAGGCCGTGACCGTCCCGCCCGCGCCCGGCGCCCCGACCGCCTCAGTGCGGCTGTCGGAGCCGCGCGCCTTCAGAACGATGTCCTCCGTGGCCAGCTTCCGCAGTCGACGCACATCGATCGTGTCCTTGTTCTTGGCGATCTGCTGCACCCCCGGGCCGGCGGCCCCGAAGCATTCGGTGAGGCTCCGCGACGTGCCCTTCGGCCCCAGCACGTTCACCCCCACCTTCGAGCCGGTCACCGAGACGGAGACCGTGACTTCCAGCGACGTCCCCCCGCAGGTGGGCCCCGGCTGCGAGAACCCGAGCGATCCGCAGCCCGTGATTCGCGTCCACGAATCCCCGGTCAGGGTGGCCGGCACCGTGAGGAGGGCCGTCCCCCCGACATAGCGCCGGCCGACCTTGATGAACGTGAGGGTGCCGGGCCGGTCGGAGGCGAACCGCAGCGTCATGGACAAGCCCGCCGAGGATGTGGTGCGGGAACGCCCCGCCGAGACCGAGCTCGTGCGGGACGGGCGCACCCTGCGCATCTCCCGGCT
>JBFLWO010000538.1:0-1770 GCA_040757755.1 Actinomycetota bacterium | reverse complement strand
CGCCCTCGCGGCGCTCCTCGCCCTCGCCCTCGCCGGCGTCGCCGCCGTCATCGTCTACTGGCGGCTCTACCTGCTGGGCCCCGCGGGGGACCCGTTCACCCGCGGCCCGTACCTCCTGCGCGTCGAGGACACCGCCGCCGAGCTTCGCTGGACGGTGCGGGGTGACGCCCCCGTCGAGGTCGTCGCCCGCGACGCGGCCGGACGCACCGTCGCCGCCCGCGGCGGGCGCCTCACGGGCCTGACGCCCGGCACGCGGTACACGTGGGCCGCGTCGGTCGCCGGGACCGCGCGGGCCGCCGGCGCGTTCACCACCCCGGCGCCGGACCCGTCCCGTCCCGTCCGGCTTGCCGTCATCGCCGACTACGGCACCGGCGGGGACGCCGCGTGGGCCGTCGCCCGCACCCTCGCCGCCGACGCCCCCGACCTCGCCGTCACCGCGGGGGACAACAGCTACCTCACCGCCGCCGGGATCCTCCTCGACCGCAACGTGTTCCGTCCGCTCGCCGAGGTGATGCGCCACGCCCCGGTCCACGTCGGGGTGGGCGACCACGACCGGCTGCCGCCCGGGGACGGCGCACTGCGCGCCGCCTTCGACGTACCGCCCAGCGGCCGGTACGTCGTCGCCCATGGCACGGTGCAGATCGTCATGCTCGGCGTGTCCGCCACCGGGCCGGCCGTGGCGTTCGCCCGCCGGGCCCTGAGGCAGCCCGGGTTCACCCGCCGGTTCGTCGTCGTCCACCGCCCCGTCCGCGCCGGCGATGCGATCCTGCCCGTGCTGCGCGCCGCCCGCGTCGACGCCGTCCTCGCCGGCCACGTGCACCGGTACGAGCGGCGCACCGTCGGCGGCGTGCGGATGTTCACGGTCGGCACCGGAGGCGCCCGCCTGCACCGCCCCGGATCCTCCGCCGGCGGGGACGCCGAGGTGACGATCGTCGACCACGGCCACCTCCTCGTCCACGTCGCCCGGACCCGCGTCGTCTACACGTTCGTCGACGCCCGCGGCCGCACCCGCGACCGGGTCACCGCGCCGTGACGCGGGGCCGCGCTACGTGAACGAGGCGACGGGGGAGAGGCCCGCGAGCCCCGCCACCACGGCGAGCGTGTCGCCCGCGGGGGAGAGCTCCAGGCCGACGGGGCCCGCGTAGCCGGCCCGGTCGAGCGCCTCGACGAACGCGGCGAGATCCACGCCGCCCGTGCCGGGCGCCCCGCGCCCCGGGCAGTCCGCGTACTGCACGTGCCCGATCAGGTCCGCGTACCAGCCGACGTCCGCGACGGGATCCACTCCGCCCATCCCCGCGTGGTACGCGTCGTACAGCAGCCGCACCGCGTCGTGGCCGACCTCGGCCAGAAGGCGCGCCGCCGCGTCCGGGGTGGGGACGAGGTAGCCGGGCACGTCCACCGCGTTGATCGGCTCCACCACCACCATCCGGCCCTGCGCCGCCGCGATGCGGCCGCACTCGCGAAGCACCTCCACCGCGTGGTCCCACTGGTCGCGCGCCGGGCGGTCGGGCGACACGAGGCCGGCGAGCACGTTCACCGCCGGCGCCCCCACCTGCGCCGCCAGCGCCACCGCCTCACCGACCGCCGCGAACGTCCTGCCGTCGTGCTGCGGCATCGTGCAGAAGCCGCGCTCCCCCGCGGCGATGTCGCCGCCGTCGGCGTTCACCGCCGCCACGTCCACCCCCGCCGCGCGCACCGCGCCCGCCCACGCCTGCGGGTCGCCCCCCGGCGGCCACCACGACTCCACGCACGTGAACCCGGCCCCCGCCG
>JBFLWO010000537.1:0-1795 GCA_040757755.1 Actinomycetota bacterium | reverse complement strand
GCGGGCGGCGGCGCCTCGGGGTCGGGCGGGGCGTCGAGCGGGACGCCCGGCCCGACCTCCACGATCTCGTCCTCCGGGTCGTAGCTCCACGTGAACGACTCGTCCCGGATGAGGCGGTCGCCGCGGTACACGCGGCGCCCGTAGGTGATCGTGAAGCCCTCGGGGCCGCGCCCCTGCGCGACGCGCCGGGTGCCGGGGGGCAGGTCGTCGTTGCGCACCACCCGGGTCGTCGGCTCGCGCCGGCCGCGCGGCGTGCCGGTGGTCGCCTCGACGCGGCGCCCGAGCGGCGACGAGTAGAGGCGCACGGTGACGGAGGTGTCGGCGGCCGTCACGTCGACGAGGATCCCGGCGGGCCAGTCGTTGCGCAGCACGAGGTCGGGGTGCGGCCACGACACCGTGGCCTCCCGCCCCATCGGGTACCGGGAGATGTAGAACTGGTGCGGGGTGTGGGACACGAGGTCGAGGCCCGCGAGGAACGCGGCGTTGTAGAGCGTCGTGGCGATCTGGCTCACGCCGCCGCCGGTGGAGTCGACGAGGCGCCCGTCCTGGATCGTGGGGGCGGAGACGAACCCGCGCTCCGAGGTGCGCTCCCCGAGCGCGGCGTTCAGCGAGAACGTCCCGCCGGCGGGGATGACGTGCCCGTCGAGGATCTCCGCGGCCCGGCGGATGTTCGCCACCCGCGGCTGGCAGCACGCGTACGGGGTGGTGAACGCGCCGACCTCCTCACGGATCCCCAGGGCGCGCGCCTCGGTGGTGGTGAGGTCCGGGGCGGCCGCCGCGACCGCCACCTCGACGGTGGCGCGCCCCGGGTCCCGCACCAGGGCGTCGGCGAGGGGCTCGGTGCGCAGCAGCCGTCCCGGGACGGACGGGACCACCACGACCCGGTCGCCGCGAACCTCGAGGCGCGCGTCGCGCGGCGGCGTCTCGGGGGCGCCGAGCGGCGCGGCGAGCCCTCGGCGCAGGGTCGCGGCGTCGAGGGCGACGTCGATGCCGCCGTGACGCGCGTCGAAGCGCAGGGCGCGGCGCAGGAGGTCGGCGGGGATCGCGGCCTCCCGGCGGCCGAGGCGTACACGGTGGGGGGTGTCGACGATGCGGGCGGCCAGGTCGCGGGCCCGGCGGGCGGCGGCGTCGCCGATGCGCGGCGCGACGCGCCGCACCCGTACCCGCAGGGTGGCGGGGAGCGTCGCGAGGGCGTCGCGCAGTGCGGCGGCGTCGACGGCCCGGCCGTCGCGCGCCGGTGTCGCGACGATGCGGTCGCGGCCCACGAGCACCCGGGCGGACAGGGCGGGGGCCGCCAGGTCGCGGCGCAGGCGGGCGGCGAGGCGCGTGACGGCCGCATCACGCAGGGCGTAGCGCAGCGGCACGTCCACGTCGCCGAGCACGCCGAGGCGGGACAGGGCGCGCCCCACAGGGCCGCGGGCGTCGCGCGCGGCGGCAACGGCCTGCGCGATGCGCGGCGGCCCGGCGAGCGTGGCGGCGGGCACGTCGAGCCGGTACCCGGCCGGCCCGTCGGCGGCGAGGATCGTGACGGTGCCGGCTCCGCGGTCCTGTGCCCGCGCGGCGATCAGGGCGCGTGCCTGCGCCGCTGTGCGGCCGCCGACGTCGACGCCCGCGACCCGCACCCCCGGGGGGATCCGGTCGTCCGCGCCCCGGGCGAGCCACGCCCCCGCGAGTGCGGTGGCGGCGACGGCCCCGGCGGTCCAGGCGAGGCGGCGGCGCGGACGGGCGGCAGCCGTGCGCCGGCCCGCGGCGCCTGCCGTCCCTGCGCGGGCGCCTCCCCGTCGGCCGTCACCCA
>JBFLWO010000536.1:0-1797 GCA_040757755.1 Actinomycetota bacterium | reverse complement strand
GCCGTCGGCGCCGCCGTCGCGCGACGCCGCTCCCTCGCGGCGCTCCTCGTCGCCCTCCAGACCGTGGGGGTGGGGGCCGCGGCGGCGGCGCTGGCGCCGGGACGCTCCTCCGAGTTCGCCGTCGCCGCCGTGATCCTGTGCGGCAAGGCCCTCGCGGTGGCCCCGCTCCTCGCCCTCGCCGTGACACGCACCCGCGAGACGCGCCCGGTGCGCGACGGCGCCCCGCCGCTCGTGCGCCTCGCCGTCACCGTGGGCCTCGTGCTCGCCGTCGTCGGCCTCATGCCCGCCTTCGGCCTCGAGACGTCCGCCGCCGAGGACGGCGCCGCCGCGATGGTCGCCGCCGCCCTCGCGATCATCGTCGTGCGGCGGGCGACGCTCTTCCAGCTCCTCGCCCTGCTCGTCGCCGAGAACGGCATCGCCGTCGCCGCCCTGTCGGTGAGCGGCGGGCTGCCCGTCGTCGTCGAGCTGGGCGTCGCGTTCGACGTGGTGCTCCTCGCGCTGGTCGCGGTCGCGTTCCACGAGCGGATCTTCCGCGCCTTCGGCACCACCGACACCGCCGCCCTCGGCGGGCTGCGTGACTAGCGGCGGCGCCATCGCGGCCCTCGCCGTCGCCGCGCCGCTCGCCCCGGTCGCCGCCGCCGCCCTCGCCGTCGCGGGGCGCTCCGCCGCGGCGGTCGACCGCATCGGCCGCGCCGCCGGCGCCGCCGCGGGGGCCGTCATCCTCGGGCTCGCCGTGCTCGCCCTGACGCGCGGCGACACCCCCGCCACCGGCTCCTGGTGGTCGGCCGACCCGGCGGGCGGCGTGTTCCTCGCCGTCATCGCCGTCGTCGGCACCCTCTCCGCCGCCGTCTCCCCCGCGTACCTGCGCCAGTCGGCGCGCGGCATGACCGGCGCCGCGCACGCACGTCGCATCTACTGGGCCGGACTGCACCTGTTCTGGGCGGCGCTCGTCGCGGTGCCGCTCGTCGACAACCTGGGCGTGGCGTGGATCCTCATCGAGGCGACCACCGCCGCGTCCGCGTTCCTCGTCGCCCACAGCGGCAAGGACAGCGCCCTCGAGGCCGGCTGGAAGTACCTCGTGCTGACCAGCGTGGGCCTCACCGTCGCGCTGCTCGGCATCGTCGTCCTGTACGCCGGCGCGTCGACGGGGGAGGGGACCCTGGCGGCGCTCGACTGGGGCGCCCTGTCCGCCGCCGCCCCCGGCCTCGACCGCGACGTCGCCCTCGCCGCCTTCGTGCTCGTGATCGCGGGCCTCGCGACGAAGGTGGGGTGGGCGCCGGTGCACAACTGGCTCCCGGACGCCCACAGCGAGGCGCCGCCGCCGGTGAGCGCTCTCCTGTCCGCGGCCCTCCTCCCGGCGGTCGCCCTCGTCGCGTGGCGCTTCGCCCTGGCGCTGCGCCCCGCCGTGGGCGAGCAGGCGGTGCGCGCCGTGTTCATCGGCTTCGGGCTGGCGTCCCTCGCCGTCGCCGTCCCGTTCCTGTGGCGGGCCCTCCCCTGGAAGCGGCTCCTCGCCTACTCCAGCCTCGAGCACATGGGGGTCATCGCCCTCGCGATCGGCTTCCAGCATCCCCTCGCCACCGCCGGGGCGCTGCTGCACGTCGCGGGTCACGCCGTCGCCAAGAGCCTCGGCTTCTACGCCACCATCCCCCTGCTGCGCTACCAGCCGGCGGCGGGACGCCGCCCGCCGCGGGGGCTGACGCAGACGAGCCCCGCCCTCGCCGCCGCCGTCGGCGTGAGCCTCGGCTCGCTCGGCGGGCTGCCGCCGTCGCCCCTGTTCGTCAGCGAGCTCCTCGTCCT
>JBFLWO010000535.1:0-1798 GCA_040757755.1 Actinomycetota bacterium | reverse complement strand
GCCCCCGCGGCGTGGCGGTCGCGGTCGTCGCCGGCATGGTGGCGTGGCAGGCGCTCCCCGCCGTCGCCGGGTGGAGCGCGACCCGCGGCGCCCGCGCGCCGTCCCGGGAGTTCTGGTACCCGGTGGAGGCGTTCCTGGCCCGCCACCACGACCCGAACCACCGGGTGGAGGTGGTCGCCACCATGGACAACTGGGAGGCGTACTACCTGGCGCGGCGCGGCGTGCCGCTGGCCCGCGGCTGGTACCGGCAGGACGACTGGCCGAGCAACGCCGCCCTGTACGGCAGCCTCACGATCCCCCAATACCAGGCGTGGCTCAGGCGCATGGCGGTGCGCTACGTGCTGCTGCCGGACGACCCGCTCGACCCGTCCACGCGGCACGAGGCGGAGCGCGTGCGCGGCGGGGCGGGGCTCGAGGTGGCGGCGCGCGTCGGCGGGTGGACGATCTACGAGCTGCCGGACGCCACCCCCATCGCGACGCCGCGTGACGCGATCCGGGTGCGCAAGCTCACGGCCGAGCGGATCACGCTCGCGGTGAGGAGGCCCGGCGTCTACCACCTGCGCCTGCGCTACACGCCGTACTGGCGGGTCGTCGGCGGCGGCGCCTGCGCGGCCCCCCGCGGCAAGTTCGGGACGGAGCTCCGGGTTTGGCGGCCCGGCACCGTCACCCTCGCGTTCGCGGTCGGGGTGCGGGAGATGGTGGGCACCGCCCTGGGAGACCAGGCGAGCGGCTGCGCCCCCGAGCACGGCGTGCTGGGCATGGCGCGCCTGCGCAGCTGACGTCCCCCGCCACGCCCGGCCCCGCCGTCCGGGTCCTGACGTGGAACGTGTACCACGCGCACGACGGGCTCCCCGGGCTGGGGCCGACGTGGCGCTCGACGCTCCTCGGCACCCCCGTCGACTCCGGCACGCACCTGCACGTGAACCGGACCCTGGTCGGCGCCGTGGGGGCGCTCATCGCCCGCGCCGGTCCGGACGTCGCGCTGCTGCAGGAGGTGCCGCCGTGGGCGGTGGCGCGCATCGCGGCGCTCGCCGGGATGGCGGAGGTGCATGCGCTCACCGCGCCGCGGATCGGGCCGGCGTGGCTGCGGGCCCCGGTGGGGCGGACGAGCCCGGACCTCGTGCGGACCCACGAGGGGAACGCGAACGCCGTCCTGGTGAGGGCCCCGTGGGCGATCGTCCCCGGGAGCGTGCGGCGGGTGCGTCTTGCCCCGTGCGGCGTCGTGCGGCGCGTCGCGCGCGCCCGGCGCATCGGGCTGAGAGCGACCGTGGACTGGGCGTGGGAGCGGCGCGGCCTCGTCACCGCCCGCATCCGCCACCCCGACGGCCTGCTGCTGCAGGTCGGGTCGCTGCACTGCCACACCGATCGGCGCGTCAACGACGTCGAGGCGGGGCGCGCGGGGCGCGCCGCCGCGCACCTGGCGGGGGAGCTGCCGGTGCTTCTCGGGGGGGACCTGAACGCGCGCCTGGGCCGCGACGCCGCGGCGTTCGCGGCGCTGGCCGCCGCGGGACTCACGCCGGTCACCGCGTCCGGCGCCCCGGACGGCGGGCTGGGCATCGACCACGTCCTGGTGCGGGGGCTCGAGGCGGTCGGCCCGGCACGGCGGTGGCGGCCGGAGGAGCGGGAGGTCACGGTGCCGTGGCGCGGCGGCACCCGCCGGATCCGGGTGTCGGACCACGACCCCGTCGAGGCGGCCGTGCGCCTGCCGGTCAGGGGCTCCTGACGGCGATCTGCGCGACGAGCGCGACGGTCACGGCCACGGCCGCGGCGGCGGCCCACACGCGGCGGCGACGGTCCA
>JBFLWO010000534.1:0-1807 GCA_040757755.1 Actinomycetota bacterium | reverse complement strand
GGCCCCGCCTCGCGCACCGCGAGGTCCGTCGCCGCGGCGGGCGGCTCCTCCGCGCCGCGGGCGAACTTGTCCCACGGGTAGTCCGGCACGTACCCGGCGCGGGCCGCGTCGCGCGCCGCGGAGGCGGGCGCCGCCCCGTCGAGCGACACGATGTGCGGCGCCCCGCGGAAGAAGCTCCGCACCTCGGCGAGCTGGCGGGCCAGGTCCGCGCCGGGAGCGCCCAGCCCCATCGCCCGGTTGAACATCCGCTCCCCGGGAAGCGCCTCCGTGCGCATCAGGAGCGCCCCGTCCACCTCGGCGACCACCGCCCCGCACCGCCGTGCGACCCCGGGCGGGGCCGCACGGAACAGGTCGGCGCAGGCGAGCTGCTCGATGCCGTCGAGACGCCCGGCCCACGGGTGGGTCGCCGGCAGGGCGTCCAGGGCGGGCGCCGCCATCACTGGTCGACGGCCTCGACGCAGTCGTGCGTCGCGATGCGGCCGTCGCCGTCCAGGGCGACGAGGTGGGCGGTCACCGCCCGCCCGCCCTCCGGGAACCGGCAGGTGGTGCGGAACGCGACGCGCCCGTCGGCCCCGACGAGGTGGTCCTCCAGACAGATGCGGATCTCCTGCGGGATGCCCCGCAGGTACTCGCCCACCTCGGCCCCGTGGAGGCGCATCGGGTCGGCCGGGGGGTGCGCGCCGCCGACGGTCGAGTACGTGGCGTCGGCCGCGTACAGGGCCGCGAGGGCCGCCCGGTCCCCGCGGTCGAGCGCGTCGGCGATGGCGGCGACGAGCGGGTGGGTGACGGCGGCGGTGGTCATCCTCGTCCCTCCTCTCGCAGCGGCTCGGTCAGGCGCCCTGGGCGGCGAGGGCACGCGCGGCGTGCTCCATCGTCGCGGCGCGGGCCTGGGCGGGGGAGAACTCGACGAGCTCGCAGTCCTCCTCCACCACGACGTTGTGGCCGGGGGCGAGGTAGTACGCCTGGCCGGCGTGCAGCACCACCTCGTCGCCGCCGGTGGCGACGACGCGCAGGCGCCCCGTCAGGACGTAGCCCCAGTGCGGGCTCTGGCAGGCGTCGTCCGGCAGGCCGCGGAACAGGGGCGCGGTCTCCACCCCGGCGGCGAGCCGCTCGAACGCGATCGTCATGCCCCCGCCCTCCACGGTGCGGGTCTCGGCGACGGGCGGCATGGCCACCTCCACCGGCGTGTCCTCCCAGGAGTGGGCGATCATCGGTGCTCCCCTCGGGTCGCGTGGACGTCGAAGCCGGGGATCCGCCGGGGGCCCCGTCGGAGGGGCGGCCGGCGGATCGCGCGGCGGGATCCACGCTACGGCCGGTGCCGCGACCGGCGCATGCGTCCCACCACCCAACCGCACACGCAACCTGCGCGTACGCGACCGGCGCGACCCGCCTGCCGCTCGACAGCGCGGGCGGGGTGCGTCACGATCGCGCGGACCCCGAGCGGAGGAGGACCGGCGTGGGCATGTTCGACAAGGTCACGAAGAAGATGATGGAGGCGGCCGCCGAGGCCGCGCAGGCGGCGCAGGCGGCGGCCCAGCAGCAGGCCGGCGACGGCGCGACGCCGCCGGAGCCCGCCGCGCCGCCACCGGCCGCCGTGCCGCGAAGCGGCGTGTGCCCGGAGTGCGGCTCCGCGACGGTGCACCAGGCGCCCCATGGACGGTTCACCTGGGAGGAGGGCCGCACCGGCGGCGTCTACGTGGCGACGTCGCGGATGGTCGCGGTGTCGCCGGTCACGACCCTCGTGTGCGTCACCTGCGGCCACTTCCGCCACTTCCTCGACGACCCGGGGCGCCTGGCGGAGGTCGCC
>JBFLWO010000533.1:0-1807 GCA_040757755.1 Actinomycetota bacterium | reverse complement strand
CGAGGTCCTGGCGGGGGAGTTCGACGACGGCTGCGCGCCGGCCCTCGCGGCGGCGCTCGGCCCGGCCGCCGTCGCCGGCCACGACGTGAAGGCCCTGCCGTGGTCCCTCGCCGACGCGGGGCTGCGCCCCGCCGACGACACCCTCGTCGCCGGCTACCTGCTCGAGCCCCGCCGCCGCGGCTACCCCCTCGACGACCTCGCCGCCGAAGCCGGCATCGCGGTGGACGGCGAGCTCGACCCCGCCGCCCGCGCCGCCGCCCTCGTCGCCGCCCTCGTCCCCGTGCAGGCGCGGCGGATGGAGGCGGAGGGCCTCACCGCCCTGTACCGGGACGTGGAGATGCCGCTCGTCGACGTGCTGCGGTCGATGGAGCGCGTCGGGGTGCGCCTCGACGTGCACCGGCTCGGGGAGATCGCCGCCCGCGTGCGGGACCAGGTCGACGAGCTGCGCGACTCGATCTACGAGCTCGCCGGCGGGGAGTTCACGATCGACTCCCCGAAGCAGCTCGGCCAGGTGCTGTTCGAGCGGCTCGGCCTGCCGACGTTCCGCAAGGGGAAGACCGGCTGGTCAACCGACCGGCAGGTGCTGCGCCTGCTGGAGGACCGCCACCCGATCGTGCCGCTCATCGGCCGGTACCGGGAGCTCACGAAGCTCGACAACACGTACCTGCAGGCGCTGCCGCAGCAGGTCGACGACGACGGGCGGCTGCACACCACCTTCAACCAGACGGTCGCCGAGACGGGGCGCCTGTCGTCCACGAACCCCAACCTGCAGAACATCCCGGTGCGCACCGCGGTGGGGCGGGAGATCCGCGACGCGTTCATCGCCGCCGACGGGTGGCGGCTCGTGTCTCTCGACTACAGCCAGGTGGAGCTGCGGATCCTCGCCCACGTGTCCGGCGAGCCCGCGCTGGCGGACGCGTTCCGCCGCGGGGAGGACATCCACCGCGCCACCGCCGCCGAGGTGTTCGGCATGGCGCCCGCGGACGTGGACCGCGTCACGCGCGACCGGGCGAAGGCCGTGAACTTCGGCATCGTCTACGGCATCAGCGACTTCGGCCTGGCGGACCAGCTGGCGATCCCGCGGGACGAGGCGCGCCGCTACATCGACGCGTACCTCGCCCGGTACCCGCGGGTGCGCAGCTTCATCGACACGACGATCGCGGCCGCCGCCCAGGACGGGTTCGTCACGACGCTCCTCGGCCGGCGCCGCCCGATCCCCGAGCTGGGCGGGCGCACCGTGCAGCAGCGCCAGCTGGGGGAGCGCCTCGCGGTGAACACCGTGATCCAGGGGTCCGCGGCGGACATCGTGAAGGTCGCGATGGTCCGCGCCCACGCCGCGCTGCGCGGCGCGGGGCTCAGGAGCCGCCTCGTGCTGCAGATCCACGACGAGCTCCTGCTCGAGGCCCCGGAGGGCGAGGCCGCGGCCGCGACGCGGCTCGTGCGACAGGCGATGGTGGACGCCTACCCCCTGGACCCGCCGCTCGTCGTCGACACGGGGTCCGGCGAGACGTGGCTGGAGGCGAAGTCGTGACGGGCGGCGCGCACGCGCCCGACCCGCACCGCACCCTGCAGGTGCACCCGGAGGCGTGCCCGGAGGTCGTGGACGCCGCGTTCCGCGTGCTGCGCGAGAAGCTCCTGCGGGAGGACCCGCCGGACGCGCCGCGCCGGCTCGCCCGGCTGAACGCCGCCCACCGCGCCTTGTCCGTCCCCGGGGCCCGCGCGGGGGGCGGGGAGGAGACGGCGTGACGGTATCCTCGGGGGCGGTGACACGTCCCGCCGCCGTCCATCCCCACCTTCCCCGCTTCGC
>JBFLWO010000532.1:0-1810 GCA_040757755.1 Actinomycetota bacterium | reverse complement strand
CGTCCCCGACGCGGACGCCCCGCGTCGCGTCGCGGAGCTGGAGCTGCGGGACCTCCTCACCGGCCCGCCGGGGTGACGGCCACGGGGCCGCCGCGTGTGATTCACTGCCCGGCGCCCGCCCCCATCGTCTAGCGGCCTAGGACTCCGCCCTTTCAAGGCGGCAATCGCGGGTTCGAATCCCGCTGGGGGCATCCCCTTCTCCTCCACGGAAACCCAGCCCTGAGGCGGGCTTCCGGCTCCCGCGGCCCGCGTGCGGGTCCTCCGCCGGTCAGAGCCGGGCCGGACCACGAGGACGCAGGGCGAGCGACGACGCGGCCGCCACTCGGGAAGCCCACCGGCCGTTGGCAGTGGGCGGGGGCCTATCCGCCTGCGAGGCGGCGCGCGATCTCGCGCTGGTCGTGCTCGAAGGCGGGTTCCAGTCGATGGGTCTCCCGCGCAACGCCGTAGCGCTCCGCGCGTTCACGCCAGGTGCGGGTCGCCTCGAGGAGTCGCCTCAGCTCCCCGGCCGGGTCACGGACGCGGAGGACGGCTGCGACGTCGACGAGGTGCGCGACGTCGGCGCGGCGGTCCTGCGGCGAGTCGATCGCGGTGGACAGCAGGCCGGCGGAGTCCGGGTCGGGGTTGAGGTCGAAGGCCCCACGGGCACGGGGCCCGCGGGGCCGTCCACCAGGACCTCGACCTCGCTCACCCGCGCATCTCCCGGCGCCCGGGCGCGCGGCGCGGCAGGGACTCGAGCGGGCGGGCGCGGCCGACGTCCGTCTGCATCGGATCGAACGCGGCGACGACGGAGCCGACGACTCCGAGCGCCCGCGCGACGCGCAAGACGTTCTCGAACGTCGCGCTGTAGCCCCGCTCGATCCTTCGCAGGGTGAAGCGCGTGATCCCGGCCCGGTCGGCGACCTGCTCCTCGGTCGGTCCCTGCAGACGTCGCCAGTCCGCCAGGTGACGGCCGACGTCGCTCAGGGCGCGGCGAACGGGAAGCGGGGTCGGGGTGGACTTCTTGGCCATGCGCCGAATGCAGCATCAGTCATACATTGAGGCGCGCACTGCTTGATTCTTCTTCCTTCTCGTGGTCCGTGTCAGCACGCCGTTCCATGTTCCGGAATCTGGAATGGCCGTCGCCGCACTCGCTGCACCGCAGGGCGAGGAACGCTCCACGACGGCCGTCTCGGCAACCTCGGCTGACGGACGCCGCGTGTCCCGGCCCGCGGGGAGGGAAGCGGATCGCGTCGGTGCGACAAGTATGGGCATGACCGACCCCGTCACCGACGCCCAGATCGTCGCGGAGTCCCTGCGGCACCCGGAGGCGTTCTCCCGGCTGTTCGACCGCCACCACGACCGCATCCACGCGTTCGCGTCCCGGCGGCTCGGCGCCGACGCCGCCGCCGACGTCGCCTCCGAGACGTTCCTGGTCGCATTCCGGCGGCGTGGCTCCTACGACACGTCCTACTCCGACGCCGCCCCCTGGCTGTACGGGATCGCGGTCCGCGTCGCACTGGCGCACTGGAGATCCGAACGCCGCCTGCTGCGCGCCCCGGAGGTTCACGAGCCCCCCGACGACGATCCCCACGCGGTCGTCGACGGCCGGCTCACGTCCGCCGAGCGGCGCACGCTGCGGCACGCGCTCGCCGGTCTGCGGCGCGCCGACCGCGACGCGCTGACCCTGTACGCCCTTGCCGGGCTCTCCTACGAGGAGGTCGCGCAGGCCCTCGGCGTGGCTCCGGGCACGGTCGCGTCACGCATCTCCCGCGCCCGCGCGCGCCTCGCCGCCCAGCTCCCGGGCCGGCACCCGGCGCCGGGCACGACCACC
>JBFLWO010000531.1:0-1810 GCA_040757755.1 Actinomycetota bacterium | reverse complement strand
GCGGCGCCCGCACGGCGCCGGCGGCGCGGGGCGGCGGGCACCGGGTCGGCCCGGCTGCGTGCCAGGGCGGCGCGGGCCGCGGGCGTGTCCGCCGCGTCCCCTACGGCACCGTCCGGCACGGGGTTCGGCGGCACGAGGTCGACGAGCGCCGCGTCGCGGTCACCGCGCGCGCGTGTCATGAGGCGTCCTCCGGGCGCGGGCGGCCTGGGCGGCGGTCAGGCCGTCCCACGCGACGAGGGCGAGCGCCTCCCGGTCGCCGGGCGGCAGTCGGCGGAATGCCCGTGCCGCCCCGGTGTCGAGGCCGTCGGCGGGGTCGGGGGCGACCTCCTCCGGCAGCCCCGCGAGCCGGTCGACCAGGGCGCGGCGGCGCCGGTCGGCGCGCCGGTCGTTCGCGAGCACGCCGCGGGCGATGCCGACGAGCCACGGCCGGGGGTCGTCCGGCGCCTCCCCGAGCCGGCGCCACGCGGCGAGGAACGTCTCCTCCGCCACGTCGGCGGCGCGATCCGGGTGGGTGCGGCGCAGCGCGAACGCGAGGAGGAAGCCTTAGTGCGCGTCCCACAGGTCCTCGAACGTCCGCCTGCGGGTGTCCTCGTGTGCGTCGCGGGCAGGCACGTGCCACATGGAGTCCGCCACGGGGCGGTGCGTTACCGCCCCCGCGGGTCACGTGACCGGGGGCCAGCGCTCCACGGGCGGCCGGTCCGCCCCCGGGGTGCCGAACACGATGCGGGACCCCTGCGCCCCGATCGCGAGGTACGGCTCCACGAACGGGCGCCGCCACGTCTCGTAGCTCGCGCAGGCCGCGTCGGGGCCGTCGCTCCGGGCGATCGCGACCGCGAGGGCGTGCGCGTCGCCCAGGGCGAGGCCCGCCCCCACCCCCGACTCCGGGTCGATGGAGTGGGCCGCCTCCCCGATGAGGACGACCCCGGGCCGCCACCACGCGTCGCACACCACCTCCGTCACCTCCCGGTAGGTGACCTGGTCGATGGAGGTGAGGGCGTCCACCGACGCCTTCCCCGCCGGCAGCAGCCGCGCGTAGCAGCGCTTGAACTCGTCGAGCCCGGGGGCGAGGGCGGCGTCGCGCCCCATGCGATCGATCTGCCACCATCCGGCGGACCCCCCGGGCCAGCCGAGCAGGCCGACCTGCCGGCCGTCCGACTGGTAGGTCATCGCGAACGGCTGCTGCGGCACGACGGGGCTGCGGAACGACAGGCCCGCCGCCTCCGACGGGCGCAGCTCGCAGTCGATCCCGGCGAGCTGCCGCACCCGGGAGGCGGCGCCGTCGGCGCCGACGACGAGGTCCGCGGGCTCGACGCGCTCCCCCTCCGGGCCGCGCACCCGCACCCCCGCGACGCGGTCCCCGTCCCGGACGAGGTCGAGGATCTCCTGGTCGTGGCGCACGTCGACGTCGCGGCCGAGGGCGTCGAGGATCGCCTGCCGGGTGACGGCGATCGCCGTGGGCCCCTGCTCCGTGGGGGCGACGTCCCAGCCGCGGGAGCGGATCTCGTCGTACGCGCCGACGTCGCGGCACGCGTCGTACGCCTGCCACGGCAGCATGATCACCCCGGGCACCTCCGTCCCGGCGGGCATGCGCTCCAGGACGGCGGGCTCCACCCCGCGCCGCCGCAGCGCCTTCGCGCACAGCAGACCCGCCATGCCGCCGCCCACGATCACGACCCTCACGCGCGCCCCCCGTTCCCCGGCGTCACGGCGGAGCCTAGTGCCCGAAGCGAGCGGCACGGCGCCGGGTGCGTCCCCCGCCGGGGGGATGGGCGGGGGGTGTGGGCGGGTGGATGCTGCCTCCACCGCGACG
>JBFLWO010000530.1:0-1814 GCA_040757755.1 Actinomycetota bacterium | reverse complement strand
AGCCCTGGCGGGCCGTCTGGTTGTAGAGGGTGAGGGACTCGCCCTCGTCGAGGGTGACGGTGTCGGAGCCGTCGGGCAGGAGCCCGGCGTTGAGCTGGAGCACCACGGACGACGCCCCGATCGTCTTCACGGTGAACTGCTGGGTGTCGGGCGGGATGGCGTCTCCCTCCCGTGCCACGACGGGCTCGCCGGAGATGTCGAAGTCCGCCTCCAGCGTCTTCACGCTCGTGACCGGCGTGGAGGGCGCCGCGGGGGCGGGGGCGCCGCCCGTCGTCGTGGTGCCGCCGCCGGTGGTGGTCGTGCCGGCGCCGCCGACGCTCACGCTGGGCGGGATGGTGGTGGTGGGGCTCACGACGGGGATCGCCGTGCCGCCGCCGGCGGCCGGGTCCTCGGCACCGTTCGAGGTGCCGGAGCCCGTCGTGTCGGACACCTGCGCCTCGAACACGTCGCGCGGCGTGGAGAAGTCGTCGTGCCCGGCGAGGGTCTCGCCGACGCGGGCCGGGTCGACGGAGCCGGGCGACCCGAGGGCGGCGGCGGCCTGTGCCGCGGCCTGGTCCGCGCTGACCCCCTGCGGCGTGAAGACCGCGCCGGAGGAGGCCGTCGGGTCGCCGGACGCGCCGGTGTCCCCCCCTCCCCCGCCCCCGCACCCGGCGAGCGCCGCGGCGGCCGCGAGCGGGACGAGGATGCCGATCACGCGGCGGCGGCTCATGGGGTACCTCCTGTCGCGACGGCCGACGCCTGGCCGATGTTGGGGCTGACGATGCCGCCGGGGACGCCGCCGGCCGCGGGGGCGGCGCCGGGGCGCGCGGTGGAGAACGCGACGATGTCGAGGGTGGCGGTGATCTCGTCCTTCCCCTTGAGCTGCGTCCCGCCGCTGCCACCGCCCGTGGCGGTGCCGCCGGAGCCCTCCGCCGCCGTGATGTCCAGCTTCTTCACGGCGAACAGGCGGCCGCCGATCCGGGCGCGGCCCTTCGCGTCGACGGTGACCTGCCGGTGGAGCCGGTACAGGAAGTCGTCGACGTCGAAGAACCTGCCGGTGACCTTGATCTGGAAGGTGCGGGTGACGAAGCCGCCGACGTCGGTGGCGTCCTGGGTGGTGATGGAGTCGAACCTCACGCCGGAGCGGTCCGCGAGGCGCTGGATCTGGTAGATCGCCCCCGGGACCTGGGCGGAGTCGGGGACCGCCTTCGCGTACCGCAGCCGCTGCGCGGCGGTGCCGGTGAGGCTCCTGCTGTCGGCCGCGAGGCGCGCGAGGGTGTCGCGGAGGCCGTCGTTCTCGGTCTCGACGCGGGCGACCTCGGCGCGCTTCGCGTCGAGGTCCTCCTTCGCCGGTTTCACGTAGAGCCAGTAGATGCCCCCGACGCCGGCCACGAGGGCGACGACGAGGAGGAGGAGGGTGTCGCGCTTGGTGAGCTTCATGGCTGACCCGTGGTGGAGGTGGGTGCCGGCACGCCGGTCGTGAGGATCGGGCGGTCCTGGGCGCGCTGGTCGACGGGGACGTCGACGACGAACTTCACGACCCGGCGCCCGCCGCGCGCCTCGGCGGTGCTGGAGGTGAGCTTCGGCTCGCCGAGGCCGGAGACGGTGCCGAGGCGGGCGAGGAGCAGGGCGACCTGCCGGTGGTCGAGGGCGAAGCCGGTGAGGTGCATGCCGTTCGACGAGTCCGCGGTTGCGACCGGCGCGGGGGCCGGGGCGGCGCCGGTGCCGCCGGAGGTGCCGGTGGACCCGGCGGCGGGGGCCGTGACCGGGGCGGTGCCGGCGGTGGCGGCGCCGGGGCTCTGCGCCGTGAGGGACTCGAGCCAGGTCTGGCGGGG
>JBFLWO010000529.1:0-1817 GCA_040757755.1 Actinomycetota bacterium | reverse complement strand
GCGCCGCCGGCGCCCGGGGACGCGGGAAACCCCGATGCGCGGCGCGCGCCCCCGCCCCTATCGTCGGGCGGTGACGACACGGCCCGGCATCGGCGACGTCCCGCCGCCCGAGCCCGTTCTGCGCGCAGCGCGGCGCGCGGTGCCGCCGGGCACGCCCGTGCCGGCGCTGGTGCGGATCCGGCAGGAGGGCGTCATGCGGATGCGCCCCGGGTCCCGGCCGCTCGCGTTCACCGCCACGCAGGACCTCCACGTCGGCCACGTCGCGTTCCGGTGGCGGGCGCGCTTCCCGATCCTCGGGCCCCTCGCGCTGCGCGTGGTCGACGGGTACGCGCACGGGGACGGGCAGCTGCGGGTGAGCGTGCTCGGCGTCCCCGTGCAGCGCCGCGGCGGGCGCGACGTCGCGGTGGGCGAGGCGCTCCGCTACCTGGCGGAGCTCCCGTGGGTGCCGTTCGCGATGCTCGGAAACCCCGAGCTCGCGTGGAGCGCCGTCGACGCCGACAGGGCCGCGGTCACGGCGACCGCCGCCGGCGTGCCGGCGCGGGCGGTCGTCGAGGTGGACGGCACCGGCGACGTCGTGCGCGTCTCGTGCGACGACCGCCCCCGGCTGGCCGGCCGCTCCGCCGTGCCGACGCCGTGGACCGGGGAGCTCCTCGACCACCGGACCCTCGGCGGCATCCGCGTCCCCACCCGGGCGGAGGTGCGCTGGGACCTCCCGGACGGGCCGTTCCCCTACTGGTCCGCGACGGTCACCTCCCTGGAGCTGATCGGCCCCCCGCCCCCGCCGCACGGCGGGCGCCCGTATCGCCCGGCACCGGGCGGGAGTACCATCCCCTGACGAGGTTCGAGTTCTCCCGCTCGCACGGCAGGCGGACGCCGTGGGCGGGACCCGAGGGGATCGTCGCCGGCCAGGCCCTCCCGCGTCTCGACCGCCACGCACGGCAGGCAGATCCGGAGCGCCAGTGGCCACCGAGCGATTCACGTCACCGGTTCGGGACATCCCGACGCGGTCCCCCGCCGACCCCGACGTCCCGGCGGTGGACGCCGCGGCGTCACTCTCCACGCTGACCGTCACCTGCGACGAGCGCGAGGGCCTGGTGCTCGTCAGCCTCGCCGGCCACCTCGACATCTACACCGCCCCGCATTTCCGCATGAGCATCCGGCGCTTCGACCCGTCGGAGGTCCAGCTCGTCGTCGACCTCACCGGGGTGGTGCTGCTGGACTCCGCCGGCATCGGCGAGCTCGTGATGCTGCGAAACGCGGCGCACCGGGTCGACGGACAGCTGGGACTCGTGTGCCCCGAGCATCGCGTCACCCGCGTCTTCTGGGCCGCCGGCCTGCGCCCGGTGTTCGCGTTCGGCGACGACCTGGCCGCGGTGCTCGCCGCGGTCGCCGCCCGGCGGCGGGCGCGGCGATGGCGCGGAGGTGAAGCAGCGCGGTGACGGACCCGCCGCGCCGCACCCGCCGGGCACCCGCCGGGGGAACGCGGTACCGTCGACCGGCACATCGCGAAATTGACCGCGATCTCGAAGGGCCGTCCGCGGCTCGGCGGCTTCGCAGGGAATCTCGCCGAACCGACAGGAGGGCACCATGCCCGTAGGCACCGTGAAGTGGTTCTCGGACGAGAAGGGCTTCGGCTTCATCACGCCGGACGACGGCGGCAAGGACTGCTTCGTCCACCACTCGCAGATCCAGGGCGAGGGCTTCCGCAGCCTCTCCGAGGGGCAGCGGGTGAGCTTCGAGAGCGAGACCGGCCCCAAGGGCCTCCAGGCCGTGCGGGTGACGCCGGTCTGACGCTCACCGCGGGGATGGGGCGCCCG
>JBFLWO010000528.1:0-1825 GCA_040757755.1 Actinomycetota bacterium | reverse complement strand
GCCGATGACAGCATCCGGCGGGTGCGACCGACCCTCATGGCAACGCTTTTCGCCGCCACCGCGTTCGCGGCGGCCGGCTGCTCCGGCGGGGACGGCGTCTCCCCGGCGGACGGCGGCGGCGGGCGCGGCGTCCCCGCCCGCATGGTGCGGGTGACGGACGGCGACACGATCGTCGTCACGCTCCGCGGGCGGCGGGAGCGGGTGCGCCTCGTCGGCATCGACACCCCGGAGGTGGCGGGCCCTTACACGGACGAGGAGTGCTTCGGCCCGCAGGCATCGGCCCGCACCCAGGCGCTTCTCGCCCCCGGCGACCCGGTGCGCCTCGTGCGCGACGCGGCGCAGCCGGAGCGTGACCGCCACGACCGGCTTCTCGCCTACGTCCTGCGGCCCGGGGAGGCGCGCTCGGTGAACGAGCGGCTCGTCGCGGAGGGCTACGCCCGCGTGTACGTGGTGGGCCGCCGCTTCACCCTCGCGGACCGGTTCGACGCGGCGCAGCGCGACGCCCGCGCCGCCCGCCGTGGCCTGTGGGGCGCCTGCGGCACCGGCACCCCGCCGCCCCCGCCCGCACCCGCCGCCGACCGCCACCCCTGCCCGCCCGGCCGCCCCGTGAAGGGGAACCTGCCGAGCGGCATCTACCACCTGCCCGGCAGCCGGGACTACACGGCGACCACCCCGGAGCGGTGCTTCGCCACCGCCCGTGACGCGGAGCGCGCCGGCTTCAGGCCCCCGCGGGGATGAGTCCCCGGCCAGGCGGCCCACCGGGCGGGCGGCGTTGGCGCACCCCGCGGCGGCCACGTCCCTTCCCCATCCCTCGTGCGCGTCGACGCCCGGGCCGCCTCCCGGTCATCGAGGAGCGCCGTCGAACACGGGCCGGGTGCCGACGATCCGCACCGCCCTCACCTGCCACCCCCGTACCCCGCGGGCGTCGAGCAGCATCCGAAGCGCGGTGCTCCTCGTGCCGGCCGCGGATCCCGGGGCGAAGAGGAAGTTCCCGAGGCTCCAGGCCACAAGCCCGGCCCCTCTGCGCTCGACCGGCTGGACGACGTGGGGATGCGCGCCGAGGACGACGTCCGCCCCCGCCGCGAAGGCGGTGCGGGCGAGCACCGTCTGCTCGGCGACGGGCCGGCGGGTGAGCTCGATCCCCCAGTGGAAGTACGCGACGACCAGGTCCGCGCCGCGACGTGCGCCGCGCACGGAGCCGGTCACGGCCTGCGGGGTCGCGGGGGCGTTCCCGGCCGCGCCGGGGGTCGCCCAGAACCCGTAGGGCGTGACGGCGTTGAACCCGACGAACGCGATGCGAAGCCCCCCGCGCTCGACGACGGCCGGCTGGAGCGCCCGGTCGAGGCGGGCGCCTCCGCCGAAGGGAGTGATCCCCGCCTTCCGGGCCGCCCGGAGCCCGGCGAGGAACGTCTCGCGTCCGAAGTCGAGGGCGTGGTTGTTCGCCACGCTCACCACATCCACCCCGCCGACCCGCGCCGCCGCCCGGACGGTCGAGGGGGGCGCCAGGAAGTTGAACCCCTTCCCCGGCCACGGGGCGCCGGCCCCACCGATGGCGGTCTCGAGGTTCGCGACGACGATGTCCTGCTTCCGAAGCCACCCGCCGACCGCCTGCCAGTGCCAGGAGGGCCCGTGCCGGCGCACGGCGTCGATGGCGGAGCCCGGGGAGACGTCTCCGACGGCCACGAGGCTCACGGGCCGCACCCGAAGGGTCAGTCGTCGCGGCCGGCCGTCCGCGACGCGAAGGCGCAGGCGGTAGAGGCCCGGCGCGGCCGGCCGGAACGACACGCGTCCGCGCCCGCCCGTGACCCTGGCCCGGGCGAGGACG
>JBFLWO010000527.1:0-1828 GCA_040757755.1 Actinomycetota bacterium | reverse complement strand
CGAACGGCGCCGGCTCCGGCGCGACCGGCACGGTCTCCGGATCCGCCGCGGCGGCGGCCGTCGCCGCGTCGATGCGGTGGCGCAGCGCGACCCGCTGCACCTCCACCTCCTCCACCGCGCCGGCCAGGGCCCCCTTCCGGGCCGAGACCTCCGCCTCCGCCTCGTCCAGGCGCCGCACCGACAGCCGCAGCCGCGCGAGGGCGCGCCCGTCGGCGCGGTCCACGGCGCGGCGCAGCGCGACGACGGCGGTGACATCCTGCGGGCCGCCGGTGAGCAGGGCGGCGGTGGGGTCCAGGTCCCCGCCCCGCGACTTGTACAGCGTCACGAGGCGCCGCTGCACCGCCCCCAACGCCTCCTCGTGGTCCCGGCGCGCCTCGTCCAGGCGTCCCCGCGCCGCGGCCAGCGCCGCCCGCTGCCCGTCGAGGCGGTCCTCCAGCCGCCCGAGGCGCGCGGTGAGCCGCGCGTCCTCCCGCGTGAGCACCACGACGTCCCCCTCCTGCGGCGCAGGGGCGGGGGCCGCGGAGGCGGCGATCATCGACCCGGGGAGGGCGGCGGCGGCGAAGCAGGTCAGGGCGACGCGCCGCCCCAGGGCACGTGGGACGAGCGACTGCATCTGACGCCGGTATCGGCGCGGCGGGGGCCGGGGACAACCCCCGCGCCGCCACGCCGACCCCTCCTACGGCAGGTGGCGGCGCTCCAGGTGCGCGACGAGCTCGTCGATGCCGAGCTCCCGGCCCGTCGCGCGGCGCATCAGCTCCCCGGTGTCGACCCTGCGACCCACGGAATGCACACGCTGCCTCATGAACGCGAGGATCTCCGGGAACGCCCCGTCCCGGATCAGCGCGTCGAGCGGCCCCATCTCCTCCTCCAGGCGGGCCCGCAGCTGCGCCGCGTAGATGTTCCCCAGCGTGTAGGTGGGGAAGTAGCCGATCAGCCCGGACGCCCAGTGGATGTCCTGCAGCACGCCGTCGCGATGCCCGGACGGGCGCACGCCGAGCGCCGCATCGACGCGCTCCGCCCACGCGACCGGCAGGTCTCCGCGCACCAGGGCGCGCTCCAGCTCGAACCGCACGGCGATGTGCAGGTTGTAGGTCACCTCGTCGGCCTCCAGGCGCACCGCCCCGGGGGTCACGGCGAACGCCTCGCGGCGCAGGTCCTCCGGCGCGACGCCCCTCATCTCGTCCGGGAACACCTCCCGCAGCCGCGGCGCGATCGCCTCCCAGAACGTGGCCTCCCCGCCGACGTGCATCTCGTAGAACCGCGACTGGGACTCCTGTGCCCCGAGTGACGGGGCGGTGTACAGGAGCGTGCGGGCGTGGTCCGCCGGGAAGCCCTGGTCGTAGACCGCGTGACCGCCCTCGTGCAGGGTCACGAGGATGTTCTTCACCGGTGACGCCTCGTCGAAGCTCGTCGAGAAGCGCACGTCCCCCGCGTGGATCTGCACGGTGAACGGGTGGGCGGACACGCCGACGACCCCCGCGGACAGGTCGAACCCCATGAGGCGGGCGACGTCCTCGGTGATCGCGCGCTGGCGGTCCGCGGGCCAGTGGCGCGGCGGGAGCGGCGCGGGGCCACGGTCCCGCGCCCCGTCGACGATGGGGCCGAGGCGCTCCACCAGGCGGGCGAACAGCGGCGCGAGGTCCGCGGCGCGGGCCCCCGGCTCGAACTCCTCGAGGAGCGCGTCGTACGGCTCGTCTCCGCCCCCGATCGCCTCCGCCTCCCGGCGGCGCAAGGCGAGGAGCGGCGCGAACGCCCGCGCGAAGGGCGCGAAGTCGTCCGCCGCCCGCGCGTCGTGCCACGCGGCGAGGCAGCGCGACTGCGCCTCCGC
>JBFLWO010000526.1:0-1832 GCA_040757755.1 Actinomycetota bacterium | reverse complement strand
CTCGCGGTGGTCGCCGCCCTCACGCGGCTCCCCGCCCGCCCGCGCCCCGCGGCGGGGGTGTCGACGGCGGTGCGCCACGCGGTGCGCCACGCCCGCTCCGACCCCGCGGCGCGGCGGCTCCTCGCCGGGATCGCGATCTTCACCGCGCTCGCCGCCCCCGCCCAGGAGCTCGCCCCCGCCGTCGCCCGCGAGCTCGGCGCCGGTCCGAGGGGCCTCGGCGTGCTCCTCGGCGCGATGGGGGCGGGCGCGCTGGCCGGCGCCTGGGCCCTCGAACGGCTGTCCGCCGCCGGGCTGCCACGCCACCGCGCCCTGCCCGCCGCGACCACCCTCGTCGCCATCGCCGTCGCCGGTCTCGCCGCCGCACCCGCCTTCGGCGTCGCCGTCGCCGTGATGGCGGTGCTCGGCTGCTTCTGGATCTGGATGTTCGCCGCGACCAACACCGCGATCCAGCTCACCTCCCCCCGCAACCTCCTCGGGCGGATGCTGGGCCTCTACCAGCTCGCCGTCATCGCCCCGATCGCCGCCGGCTCCGTCGCGGTGGGCGGCCTGGCCGAGGCCCTCGGCATCCGGTGGGCGCTCGCCGCGTCGGCGGCGCTCCTCGCCGCCTGGGGCGCGTGGAGCCTCACCCACCCCGTCCCCGCGATCGACCGGGACCGGCGGGGCGAGGGGCAGGCCCCGCCCGCGACCGCCGACGACGCGGCACCCGCCTGACCCGGCCGCAGCCAGGGCGTCGGAGCCGTGGGGTATCCTCCCCCGGTGGACGAGGTCCAGCTCGCCGAGCGGCTGATCGGCTACGACACGTCCCGGCGCAGCGACCTTCGTGTCGCGATGGACTTCGCCGCCGGGTGGCTCGAGGCCCGCGACATCCCCGTCGAGACCGGCGGCGTGCGGGGGCGCGAGTACCTGCGTGCGCGCGTCGGGTCCGGGACCCGGCGCATCCTGTGGCACGCCCACCTCGACGTGGTCCCCGGCCACGAGGAGCAGTTCGTGCCGCGCCGCAGCGGCGACCGGCTGTACGGGCGCGGCGCCTACGACATGAAGGGCGCCCTCGCCGCGATGATGCTGGCGCTGGGGGACCTCGCCCCCGGTGTCGACGGCGTGCAGGTGGAGCTCGTCGTCACCCCCGACGAGGAGAGGGCCGACCCGGGGCCGAACACCACCGAGATGCTCGTCGCGGAGGGACTCCGCGCCGACTTCGTGATCTGCGGTGAGCCCACCGACCTGCAGGTGGGCGTGCAGGCGAAGGGGGTGCTCATGCTGCGCATCGGCGTCGCCGGGGTCGCCGCCCACGGCTCCACCCCGTGGCTCGGGCGCAACGCCGTGCTCGACGCCGTCGACCTGTACCGGCGCCTCGAGGCGCTCCCCTTCGCCGCCGAGTCGAGCGCCCTGTACGCCCGCCCCTCCATCAACCTGGGCCGCATCTCCGGCGGCGACGCCGTGAACAAGGTGCCGGACCACTGCCGCATGGACGTCGACATCCGGTACCTGCCGGGGCAGGACCCCCGCGACATCCTCGCCCAGGTGCAGGACCTCGGCGGTGCCGACGTCGAGGTGCTGCTCGAGCGGCCGCCCGCCGACGTGCCGCCCGACGACCCGCACGTCACGCTCCTGCTGGAAGCCGTGGGGGCGTACGAGCCGTCCGTCGCCTCCATCGGCCGCGACGGGGCGTCCGACGCGGTGGCGTTCCTCTCCGTCGGCGTGCCCGCCATCGAGTTCGGGCCGTGCGGCGCCGGCCACCACGGCCCGGAGGAGCACGTCGACGTCCCCAGCCTCGCCGTGTACCGCAAGGCGCTCGTCGACTTCGTCCGGCTCGTCTCCGCCCGCGGCGCCGC
>JBFLWO010000525.1:0-1835 GCA_040757755.1 Actinomycetota bacterium | reverse complement strand
GGCCGCGGACCGTCAGTCCGCGGCCGGCCCGTCCGGCTCCGCCTCGAACGTGTACCCCACCCCGTAGTGGGTGCGGATGTAGGTGCGGCCCGGCGCCGCCGCCCCCAGCTTGTGCCGCAGCTTCCTGACGAACACGTCGACGGACCGGTCGCCGCGGGTCATCTCGTACCCCCACACCTCGCGGTACAGCCGCCCACGCGGCACCGGCTTGCCCGCCTGCGACGCCAGCGCGTACAGCACCTGGAACTCCCGCGGCGTCAGCTCCACGGACCGGCCGTCCGCGAACGCCTGCACCTGGTCCGGGTCGATCACGAGGCCCTCCACCTCGATGCGGCCGCGGCCCGCGGGCCGGCGCGCCTGCTCCACGCGGCGAAGCTGCGCCCCAACCCGCGCCACCAGCTCCTTCATCGAGAACGGCTTCGTGACGTAGTCGTCGGCGCCGAGCTGAAGCCCGTGCACCCGGTCGTGCTCGCTGGTGCGGGCGCTCACCACGATGATCGGGATCGCCGCGTCGCCCTCCCGCACCTGCTGCGTGAACCGCCACCCGTCGATCTGCGGCAGCATCAGGTCGAGGACCACCAGGTCGGGGCGCTCCCGCTTGAACAGGCGCAGCCCCGCGGCGCCGTCCCGGGCGCGCAGCACCCTGTGGCCGGCGCGCTCCAGGTGATACGAGACCCCCTCGAGGATCGCCTCGTCGTCCTCCACGATGAGGACCGTGCGCGGTGGCTCCATCCCGCACGCGAGGATATCGGTGCGGGCGCCCCGCCGGGCGGGGTCCGCGGCGCGCGCGGTGTCATCATGTCCGGTGTGAGCCGACGGACCCCGCGCGGCGGCCGCCCATGACCGCGACCCTGGGCGACCGCTACCGCCTCGAGGAGCCCATCGGGCACGGGGGCATGGCGTCCGTGTGGCGGGCCACCGACACGGTCCTGTCGCGTGACGTCGCGGTGAAGCGCCTCCACCGGCGGCTGTGCGACGACCCGCAGCTCGCCGCCCGGTTCCAGCGTGAGGCCAGCGTCGTCGCCCGCCTCACGCACCCCGCCGTCGTGAAGCTCCTCGACCGGGGGGAGGACGCCGACGGCGCGTACCTCGTGTTCGAGCTCGTCGACGGCGAGGACCTGAAGGCGCGGATCACCCGCGACGGCAAGCTCCCGCCCGCGGAGGCGGCCGCGGTGTGCGCGCAGATCGCCCGCGGCCTGCACCACGCCCACTCCCAGGGGGTCGTGCACCGCGACATCTCGGCCCGCAACATCCTCCTCACCGGCGACGGGCACGCGAAGCTCGCCGACTTCGGCGTCGCCCGCGCCGACGAGGGCGCCGCCGGGCTCACCGGCACCGGCGCCATGGTCGGCACCAGCGAGTACCTGGCGCCGGAGCAGGCGCAGGGCGGCGACGTCGACGGGCGCGCCGACGTCTACGCCCTCGGGGTCGTGCTGTACGAATGCCTCACGGGGGAGCTGCCGTTCACGGGGGCGGGGCCCCTCGCCGTCGCGATCCGGCACCTCAGCGAGCCCGTGCCGGACCCGCGCAGCATCGCCCCCGCCGTGCCGGAGCCCCTCGGGGTCGCCGTGCTCACCGCCACCGCGAAGGACCCGGACCGGCGGTACCCCGACGCGGGGCGCCTCGCCGAGGTGCTCGAGGCGGTCGCCCTCGGCCGCGACCCGACCATGACCCTGCCGCTGCCGGCGGAGGAGGCCACCGGCGAGATCCGCGTCGGCCGGCGCCGCGGCCGCCTGCTCGCCGCGGGCGCCGCGGTGGTCGGGGTCGCCGCCGCCGGCGCGGCCCTCGTCCTCACCGGCGTCGTCGGCGGCGACGGCCCGTCCCGCGGCAGCGCC
>JBFLWO010000524.1:0-1841 GCA_040757755.1 Actinomycetota bacterium | reverse complement strand
CCCGCCACGGCCCGGCCGCGCCGCCCCACGGGTGTCCGATGCGGTGTTGCGCTTGGCAGCTCCTCTCCAGCATGCCCTGGGTGGACCTGGGGCGGGGGGAGTGGCGCCGCGCCGGTGAGGTCGCCGGTGCGCTCCGATCCGCGGGGAGCACCGTGCCGCTGACGGACATCGAGATCGCGGTGGCGGCGGTTGCCGCGGACGCCGGCCTGTGGACCCGCGACGCGGACTTCGTGGTCGTCGCCGAGGTGCACGGCGACCTTCGGCTGGTCGAGCCGGGCTACTGTCCCCGGGCGCGGCGGTGGGCGTCATCCGGTGGATCGACGGGATCCGGGCTGCCTCCGGTGTGGATCACGGTCACGCCACCGGTGCCGCCGAGGTCCCGGCCTCTCCCGGTCGAACCGCCGGCGGTGGCTCGGTCGGCGAGCACCCGCCGCGCCGCCGGGCGGCGCGCTCGCCCCCGCCCGCCCGGGCTGTTACGTTCCTCCGGCATGAGCCCGTCCCGGCCCGCGGCGCCGGCGGCTCCGCGCGACGCCGCGCCCACCCCCGAGGAGAGGCGCCTCGTCGCCGCCCTGCGCGCGGGGGACGAGGCGGCGTTCATGGCGCTCGTGGAGCGCTACAACGGCGCGCTGCTGCGGCTCGCCCTGTCGTTCGTGCCGAGCCGGGCGGTGGCGGAGGAGGTGGTGCAGGAGACGTGGCTCGCGGTGATCCAGGGCATCGGCCGTTTCGAGGGGCGCTCGACGCTGCGCACGTGGCTCTTCCGGATCCTGGTGAACCGCGCGAAGACCCGCGGTGAGAGGGAGCGGCGCACCGTGCCGTTCTCGGCGCTCGCGGCGGCCGAGGCCGACGCCGACGAGACCCTCGTGGACCCCGACCGCTTCCTCCCGCACGGCCACCGGTGGGCCGGTCACTGGTCGCAGGGGCCGCGCCCGTGGGGGGACTCGCCGGAGGACCGGCTTCTCGCGCGGGAGACGGCGAGTGTCGTGACCGGCGCGATCGACCGCCTGCCACCCGGCCAGCGCGCCGTGGTCAGCCTGCGTGACGTGGCCGGGTGGAGCGCGGAGGAGGTGTGCGAGGCGCTCGGCATCAGCGAGGTCAACCAGCGGGTGCTGCTTCACCGGGGCCGCACCCGGGTGAGGGACGCGCTCGACGCCCACCTCGGAGAGGACGCCTGACCGTGGCCGTGACGGAGCCCCTCGCCTGCGCCGAGCTCGTCGCCCTCGTCACCGACTACCTGGAGGGCGCGTTGAGCCTGGCGGACCGTGCGCGGTTCGACGCCCACCTCGCCGAGTGCCCCGGCTGCGTCACGTACGTGGAGCAGTTCCGGCAGACGCTCACCGCGATCGGGACGCTGCGGGAGGAGGACGTCACCCCGGCGGCCCGCGACGCGCTGCTCGCCGCGTTCCGGGACTGGAAGCACGCGCCGGGCGGCGGCACGACTGATCCCCCCGCGGGGTAACGCCCGGCCCGTTCGCGGGACGGTCCGGTGCGGCGACGATCCGCCGCGGTGGCGGTGGAGGGCGCGGACGTGACCTGCGAGCAGCTCGTGAGGCTCGTGACGGACCATCTGGAGGGCAGCCTCTCCCCCGGGGTCGCCGCGCTCGTCGACGGCCACCTCGACGACTGCGCGGCCTGCCGCGAGTACCTGACGCAGATGCGCCTCACCGTCGACGCGCTGCGCGCCCTGCCGGCGGAGGCGGTCACCCACGACGCCTGCATGCGCCTGCTGGTGCTCTTCCGTGGCGCCGGGCACGGGGGTGCCGCCGTGTGAGGGCGCGCGCGGCCGGGGCCCGGGCGCGGTACGGGCGACCGGCGTCAGGCGCCCCCGCGCTCCGCGGCGCTCC
>JBFLWO010000523.1:0-1841 GCA_040757755.1 Actinomycetota bacterium | reverse complement strand
CCGCCGCCCGGGATGACCCGCGCGACACGCGGCGGCCCGCCGCCGCGGACGCGCTCCCTCGCGCCCGCGGCCGGCCCACGGAGCCACACCCGGCCCGGCGCCCGGGGGGCGGTGGGCCACCGGCGCCGCGTGCAGTCCGGGGGCAGTGTGCCCGGCGGCGGCGCCGCGCAGGTTTCGAACCTGTTGCGCCTCGGCGCCCGCCCGCCGCGTGCCGGACGTCAAGCCGGGAGGGCCACCTGCCGATACGGGCAGCGGAGACGACCCCGACCCAGGCGGCACGTGTGATCCGAGGGCTCTACATCGCGGCGACCGGGATGCTGGCGCAGAACCGGCGCCAGGACGTCATCGCGAACAACCTCGCGAACGTCACCACCACCGGATTCAAGCGGGACTCCACCGCCACCACGCCGTTCGCCGACATGCTCGTCAGCAACCTCGGCGTGCCCGGCACCCCCCAGGTCGGCACCCTCAGCCTCGGCGCCCAGGTGTCCGGCATCACCACCGTCACCTCCGCCGGCGCCGTCTCCTCCACCGGCAACCAGCTCGACGTCGCCCTGCTCGGCAGCGGCTGGATCAGCGTCGACGCGCAGGGCGGGCGCCGCTACACCCGCGGCGGCCACCTCGAAGCCGACGCGAAGGGCACCCTGCTCGCCGGCGGCAGCCCCGTCGAAGGCGTCAACGGCAAGCCCATCGTCATCGACCCCAACTCCGGCCCCGTCACCATCGCCCCCGACGGCACCGTCACCCAGGAGGGGCAGACGAAGGGGCGGCTCCGCATCGCGTCGCTCGACCCCGCCACCGTGAAGAAGGAGGGGGAGAGCCTCGTCGCCGGCACGGAGACCGGCACCCCGACGGCGGTGGTGAAGCAAGGCCACCTGGAGGCAAGCAACGTCAACACCGTCACCGAGATGGTGGAGCTCATCGAAGTCATGCGCGCGTTCGAGGCGAACCAGAAGGCCGCCCTCGCGCACTCCGAGACCCTGCAGGACGCGGTCACGAAGGTGGGTGCCGTGAGGTAGCACGGGAGACACGCGGATCGCACCCGAGCCGGACCGCCAGGATGGCGGAAGCTTCGGGCGCCCGACGGAACGACGGCGCCCCTCCACGCGATCCCCACCTCCCACCACCTCGCGCCCCTCCGCACACACGGAAGGGAACAACGAGATGATGGACTCGCTGAACACCGCGGCGACCGGGATGCTGGCGCAGCAGACCGCCATCGACGTGGTCGCGAACAACCTCGCGAACGTCACCACCACCGGCTTCAAACGCGGCCGGATGGACGCCGTCGACCTCGCCTACCAGGCGTTCCAGCTGCCCACCGGCAGCGCGGGCCAGATCGGCCTGGGCGCCGGACCCGGCCAGCTCGCCAAGGAGATGGGCCGGCAGGGCACGTTCCAGGACACCGGCCGCGACCTCGACGTCGCCATCAACGGCGAGGGCCTCATCCAGGTCACCCAGGCGAACGGCAAGCTCGCCTACACCCGCGCCGGCAACCTCCAGGTCGACGCCAACGGCCGCCTCGCCCTCACCGGCGGCCAGCTCCTGCAGCCGCGCGTCACGATCCCCGCCGACGCCACCGGCGTGACCATCGCCCCCGACGGGGAGGTCAGCGCCACCGTCGCCGGCCAGATCAAGAAGCTCGGCACCATCGACCTCGCCCTGTTCGTCAACCCCGCCGGGCTGGAGGCGATCGGCGACAACATGTTCGTCGCCACCCCCAACTCCGGCCAGGCGAAGCTCGCCGCCGCCGGCAGCGGCGGCCGCGGCCTGCTCGAGCAGGGCAAGCTCGAGGGCTCCAACGTCGACGTCGCCACCGAGATGATCACCATGATCTTCGC
>JBFLWO010000522.1:0-1847 GCA_040757755.1 Actinomycetota bacterium | reverse complement strand
GCGTCCCGGGCGGCGCGGCGGGGGGCGCGGCCGGCGTGTCGAGGGCGGCGGCGTCGAGGACGGCGCGCTGCGGGCAGGCCGCGTCGCACGCCTGGGCGCACATGCCGCGCACGGGCGGCCGCGCCGCAAGCGGCTCCAGCGCCTCGAGCGTGACGCGGGGAGACACGAGCTCCTGATAGCGCTCCACCCCCAGACGCACCACGGCGTCGTGGCGGGCGTCACCGTCGATCTCCGCCTGGCGCGGCCCCATCCCGAACCCGATCGACCGGGCGTGGGCCCCGTGTCCCTGGATGCGCACCTCCAGGTGGCGGCCGTCGTCCCCGACCCGGTTCGTGCGGACGACGGCGCAGCCCGGCACCGCGAGCCGCACCTCCGGGTTGCCGCGGCCGAACGGGGCGAGGGCGTCGATGCCCTCCGCGAGCTTGAGCGACAGGTCGCTGACGGCGGCGACGGCGTCGACGGCCCGCACGCGGGCACGCTCGATCGCGCCGCGCACCCCGTCGGCCGCCGTGCCGAGGGCCCGCCGGAACTCCTCGATGTCCGCGGAGCGAAGCTCGAGGCCGACGGCGCCCTGGTGGCCTCCCCACCGCACGAGCCGCTGGCTGGCCGCCGCGACGAGCGCGTGCAGGTCGACGCCCGGCAGGCTGCGGCCCGACCCCTTCGCGCGCTCCCCGTCGCGGGTCAGGATCACGGCCGGGCGGGAGTAGCGCTCCACGATGCGGGACGCGACGATGCCGACGACCCCCTCGTGCCAGCCGTCCCCGGCCAGGACGAGGGCCGACGCGTCACGCACCTCGGGGGGCGACGCGTCGATCATCGCGACCGCCTCGTCCACGATGCGCCGCTCCACGTCGCGCCGCTCCAGGTTCATGCCCCACAGCTCCGCCGCGAGGGCGTCCGCCTCCTGCGCCGTCCCGGCGAGGCACAGGTCGAGGCCCCGCTCGGGGTGCGCCATCCGGCCGGCGGCGTTGAGGCACGGGGCGAGGGTGAACCCCAGGTGGCGGGCGTCGAGCGCCCGCGACGCGACCCCCGCGGCACGGCACAGGGCGGCGATGCCGGGGCGCGGAGCGGTGCGCATCGCGGCGAGGCCGCGGGCGACGAGGACCCGGTTCTCGCCGACGAGCGGCACGGCGTCGGCGACCGTCGCGAGGGCGACGAGGTCGATGCCGTCGAGGGCGTCCGGCGCGAGACGGTCCCCGTCGAAGCGGGCGGCCAGGGCGCGGGTGAGCTTGAGGACGACGCCGGCGGCCGCCGGGAGGTCCTCCGTGCCGCGCCCCAGGGCGGGGTTCGCGAGGATGCCGGGGGGCCGGGCCCCCGCCGCCAGGTGGTGGTCGCACACCACGGGGTCCATCCCGAGCTCGACGGCGCGGGTGAGGGGGTCGACGGCGGTGGTGCCGCAGTCGACGCACACGAGCACCCGGCACCCCTCCCCCGCCAGCATCTCCACCGTCGCGGCCGACACCCCGTAGCCGTCGGTGAAGCGACTCGGCAGGAACGGCCGCACGTCGGCGCCGCGGGCGCGCAGCGCCTGCACGAGGACCGCGGTGGAGGTGATGCCGTCGCAGTCGTAGTCGCCGTGCACGGCGATCTTCTCGCCGCGCCGCACCGCCAGGGCGAGACGGTCGGCGGCCTCCGCGATGCCCGGCAGGGCCTCCGGGTCGGACAGCGGCGTCGCCGGGTCCGACGCCGCCAGGAAGGCGCGGGCGTCGGCCGGGTCCCCCAGGCCGCGCCGCACGAGCGCCCACGCGAGGGGCTCCGGGCAGTCGAGGGCCTCCTGCAGGCGGGCGACGTCGGCGAACCGCACCCGCCCGGCGCGCCAGGCCACTACCAGCGCCCCGACCGGTCGA
>JBFLWO010000521.1:0-1849 GCA_040757755.1 Actinomycetota bacterium | reverse complement strand
CGGGCTCGGGTTCCGACGCCGCGGCGAGCTGCGCCTGCGCGGCGAGGGCCTCGTCGACGGCGGTGCGCAGCGCGTCGAGGCGGCCGCCGCGGGCCTGGAGCCGGATCCCCCCGCTGCCGGCGGCGGCGCCGGTGCGCGTCATCCGGCCCCACTTCGCGGGGCCGCGGGCCGCCTGCACGAGCGCCTGCACGCGCCAGAACGCGACGAGCTGCCGGTACCCGAAGTTCTCGAGGAACGACACCGCCGTCAGGGCGAGGAGGGTCCCGAAGCGGGGGTAGCGGTGGAACGACAGCTCCTCGAAGAGGAGCGCGGTGAACGACAGGAGCAGGCCGACGCCGACCGACACGAGGGCCAGCTCCACCGACACCATGACGTCCAGGTAGCCGGTGGCGGCGAACAGGGCGAGGAGCGGCAGCCCGGCGGCCTCCACGAGCGGCCCGAGGAGCTCGAAGAACAGGAAGTACGGCATCGCGAGCATGCCGAGGTTCCCGTAGCGCGGGTTGAGGATCATCTTGCGGTGCGTCCACAGGGTCTCGAGCAGACCGCGCTGCCAGCGGATCCTCTGCCGGCGCAGGACCTTCAGCGACTCCGGCGCCTCCGTCCAGCAGACGGGGTCGGACACGAAGGTGACGGCGTACGGGCGGCCCTCCTCCACCATCCGCCGGTGCAGGCGCACGACGAGCTCGGCGTCCTCGCCGATCGTGTGGGCGTAGCCGCCGACCCGGATCACGGCGTCGCGCCGGAACACCCCGAACGCGCCGGACACGATGAGCAGGGCGTTGATGCGGCTCCACCCGGTGCGTCCCACGAGGAACGACCGGAGGTACTCGACGATCTGCAGGCGGGGCAGCAGGTTGCGCGGCAGCCGCGCCTCCACCAGGGAGCCGCGGGAGAAGGTGGAGCCGTTCGCGACGCGGACGATGCCGCCGGTGGCGACGACGCGGTCGGGCCGCGCCACCATCGGCTCGACGACCTTCAGCAGAGCGTCGGGCTCCAGCACCGAGTCGCCGTCGATGCTGCACACCAGGGGGTAGCGGGCGGCGTTGATGCCGGCGTTCAGGGCGTCGGACTTCCCGCCGTTCTCCTTGTCGATCACCATGAGCCCGGGGAACTCGGGCGAGTGGTAGACGCCGCGCACCGGGCGCGTGTCGAGGGGACGCGGGTGCGCCGGGTCGATCGGCTCCAGCCCGAACGCCGCGACGAGGCGCTCCAGCGTGTCGTCGGTGGACCCGTCGTTCACGACGACGACCTCGAACTCCGGGTAGCGCAGGCCGAGGAGCGCCGTGACGCTCTCCACGACGCCGGCGGACTCGTTGTACGCGGGGACGAGCACCGAGACGGGCGGTGTGAGCGGCGACGAGAAGAGGTCCTCGGTGGGCAGGCCGCGGCGGGCGCGCACGTAGTCGGTCACCTCGCGTCCCGCGAGGCCGGTGAGGACCAGGTAGATGACGGTGAGTGCGACCGAGAACGCCATGAAGGCGATCGTGGTCGCGAGGACCACGATGCTCATCACGGCCCCGACGGCCAGGCGGTGGCGCCGGCGCGCCGCAGCGTGGCGAGCGACTCGGTCAGGGCGGCGGGGCCGGCGACCAGGTCGGCCTCCAGGCGGCGCTCCACCCCGCCGCGGCGCTGCAGCCACTCCAGGGTCCGCGCACGGCGGCGCGCGGCGGCGTCGTCGCCGCCGGGGTCGGCGAGCGCTCCCCACCCGGCGGCGTCGCCCTGGTGGGGCAGGTCGGTGAGCGCCTCGGCGGCGCGGTAGCCCACCCAGAAGTCCTCGTCGCCGGCCAGCGCGACGAGGACGGACGCGGCGGCCGTGGGGAACAGGGCGCCGAGGGCGACGGCGGCCGCG
>JBFLWO010000520.1:0-1854 GCA_040757755.1 Actinomycetota bacterium | reverse complement strand
CGGCACCGGCCTCGCCGCCTGCGGCGACGACGCGTCGAGCACCGGCGGGCGCCCCACGATCCTCGTCACGCACGCGGTTCTCGGCAGCGTGGTGAAGGACCTCGCCGGCGACCGGGCGGACGTCACCGTCCTCATGCCCGCCGGCGTCGACCCCCACGAGTGGCGCCCCTCCGCGAAGGACGTCGAGGAGGTCCGCGACGCCGACCTCGTCGTCGCGAACGGCCTCCACCTCGAGGAGGGCCTGGAGGACGCGCTGGAGCAGGCCGAGGACGACGGGGTCCCCGTGGTGGAGGCCGCCGCCGCCGTCGAGGAGCGCCGCCTCGGCGCCGACGACCCCGCGGCCGACGAGCACGGCGCAGGCGCCACCGACCCGCACTTCTGGACCGACCCCGTCCAGATGAGCCGCGTCGTCGACACCCTCGCCACCGAGATCCGCGGCCGGCTCGGGCTCGACCTCACCGACCGCGCCGCCGCGCTCCGCACGCGGCTCACCGCCCTCGACCGGGACGCCGCCCGCATCCTCGCCGCGGTCCCGGAGGAGCGGCGCATCCTCGTCACCGGCCACGAGTCCCTCGGCTACTTCGCCCGCCGCTACGGGTTCCGCGTCGTCGGCACCGTCATCCCCGGCCTGTCCTCCCAGGCGCAGGTGTCCGCCTCGGCCCTCGCGGAGCTGAAACGCGACATCGCCGCGCAGCACGCCACCGTGATCTTCACGGAGATCGGCACCCCCACTCCGGTCGTCGAGGCGATCGCCGACGAGACCGGGGCGCGCGTGGTGGAGCTGCCGTCCCACACCCTGCCCGCCGACGGGACCTACGACGGCTACATCCGGGAGCTCGCCCGCCGCATCGCCGACGCTGAGGGGTAGGCTCGCGGGCCCGTGGGCGCGCTCTGGAACCCGTTCCTCGACAACCTGTTCATGCAGCGGGCCCTCGCCGCGGGCCTCCTCGTCGCCATCGCGTGCGGCATCGTCGGCACCTTCGTGGTGCTGCGCGGCATGGCGTTCCTGGGTGACGCCCTCGCCCACGGGGTCCTCCCCGGCATCGCCGCCGCCCTCCTCCTCGGCGTCCCCACCCTCGCCGGCGCCGCCGTCGGCGCCGTCGTCATGGTCGGCGGGGTCACCCTCGTCACCCGCCGCTCCCGCCTGTCGGCCGACACCGCCATCGGCCTCCTGTTCGTCGGGATGCTCGCCCTCGGCGTCGTCATCGTGTCGCGCTCCGACACGTTCGCCGGGGACCTCGCCAACATCCTGTTCGGCGACGTGCTCGGCACGAGCGACGGCGACATCCTCGTGCAGCTCGCCGCCACCGCCGCCGTCGCCGCGGGCTGCGCCGTCTGCGCCCGCCCGTTCCTCCTCCTGTCGATCAGCCCCGAGCAGGCGCAGGTCGCCGGCTTCCGCGCCGGCCGCTACCACGCCGTGATGCTCGCCCTGATCGCCGTCACGATCGTCGTGTCGTTCACCACCGTCGGCACGCTCCTCGTGTTCGGCATGCTGCTCGCCCCCGCCGGCACCGGGGCGCTCCTCGCCCGCAACGTCACCACGATGGCGGGCGTCGCCGTCGGCGCGGGCGCCGCCTCCGTCGTCGCCGGGCTGCTCCTGAGCTACCACCTCGACCTCGCCGCCGGCGCGAGCGTCGTCCTCGTCGCCGTCGGCCTGTTCTTCGCCGTCCTCGCCGTGCAGGCCGTGCGCGGCGCCGGGCACGCGCCGCGCCCGGCCCACCACCACCCTCACTGATGGGCGCCGCCGTCACCGCCCGCGACCTCGCGGTGGGCTACGCCGGGCACGCCGTGGTGGAGGGGATCGACCTCGACGTCCCCGCCGGCACGTGGGTGTCGGTGGTGGGGACGAACGGG
>JBFLWO010000519.1:0-1855 GCA_040757755.1 Actinomycetota bacterium | reverse complement strand
GACGCCTCGTCCACGCGCTTCTCGACCGCGACGAGACCGGCGAGACGTTCGCGCTCGCGCTCCGGGACCTGCACGACCTCAGCCTGCGGTGCGACGTCGCGGCGCGCCTGCGCGGCGAGGGCGCGGCGCGGCGCCTCCACGCCGCATGGCGCGACACGGCACCCGACAGCCGCACCTCCCAGCGGCATGCGTGGGCGCCGACCGTCGCGGACGCGGTCTGGGCATCCGACCTGGTCGAGCACCTGCTCCGCCCCCTCTGGGCGACGCCTCCCGAGGCCCGGCTCACCCACAGCGTGTCCAACGGGCTCGCCGCCCTCGTCGGGATGGCGGCAAAGTGGGTCCACGGCACCCCGTTCCTCCTCACGGAGCACGGCGTGTACCTGCGCGAGCGCTACCTCGCCGCGCTCGAGGCGGGTGCGCACTCCCGTCCCGTCCGATCGCTCCTCCTGCGCTTCTACCGCCTGCTCACCGGCGCGACCTACGCGGTTGCGGACCTGGTCGCGCCCGTCTGCGAGTACAACCTGCGGTGGCAGCTGCGCTGCGGCGCGGACCCCGCGTCCGTGCGGCCCGTGCACAACGGCGTCGACCCCGACCGGTTCTCCCCGGGCTTCGACGAGCCCGACGAGCCAACCCTCGCCTGGGTGGGGCGCGTCGACCCGCTGAAGGACGTCGAGACCCTCATCCGGGCCTTCGGGGAGGTGCGGCGCCGGATGGGCGGTGTGCGGCTGCGGATGTTCGGTCCCACGCCCCCCGGCAACGAGTGGTACCGCGAGCGCTGCGAACGGCTCATCGCGGACCTCGGCCTCGAGGGCGCCGCCACCTTCGAGGGACGCGCCGCGTCGGTCCGGGCCGCCTACCACGCGGGGCACGTCGTCGTGCTCTCCAGCGTGTCCGAGGCGTTCCCCTACACGGTCATCGAGGCGATGGCCTCGGGGCGTCCCACCGTCTCGACCGACGTCGGCGGCGTGCGGGAGGCGGTCGGCGACGCCGGCCTCGTGGTGCCGCCGCGCGACCCCGGGGCGATCGCCGCGGCGTGCCTCGACCTCCTCGGCGACCCGGGACGGCGCCGGCACCTCGGGCGGGCCGCCCGGGAGCGCGTCCTCACCCAGTTCACCCTCCAGCGCTTCCTCCACACGTATCGCGACGTGTACGACGGCCTCGACGAGCTGGGTGGGGGGATCGCGGACCCGGACGCCGCGCCCGTCCGCCTCGACCTGGCGGCGTGCGCTCCCGCGACACACGAGGACCTCCCTCTGCGGCCCGCCGCCGCGCCGTCTCTCACCGGGCTCCGCCCGAGCCGGGCGGAGGCCGCGTGAGCCAGTCGCTCACCCTGACGGGAGCACCGAACGAGCTGTTGGACCCCGGGAACCCGCTCCCCTCGGAGGCGTTCGACGGCCCCGACCGGCGGTCCCGCGATCCCCTCGACCAGCTGTCGCGCCGCCTCGACGAGGTGTGCGTCAGCGCCGTCGACGCCCTGCAGATCGCCGCCGCCCTGGAGGCCGACGGCCTCACCGACGCCCAGTGCCGCGAGGTCTACGGCATGCCGGACGTGTTCGCCGTCGCGGAGGAGCTCCACCGCCGCGTGCCGCTCCGCGCCCAGGGGGAGGAGGCCTACTTCGGGCACCACGCCCATCGGGGCAGGGCCCGCATCGTCGGGCGCGGCGCGCTGTTCGCGCTGCCCACCGTGAGCTTCCTCGGCCTCCAGGGAATCGTCGACTCGCGCCTGGCCACCGTCGTCCTCATCGGGGTGACCATCCTCGGGTGGGGGCTCAGCCAGGCGATCTCGCTGCTCGCGCACCGCGTCGCCGGGCGGTCCGGCCTCGACGCGTCCCGCCGGCTGCTGCGCGGCGTCCTC
>JBFLWO010000518.1:0-1858 GCA_040757755.1 Actinomycetota bacterium | reverse complement strand
CAGGCGCGACCGGTCCCGGCGGGGCGGGGCGGCGCCGGCGCCGGGGTCGGGGAGGGGAGCGGCGTCGTCCCGGATGTCCCCGGCCGGGCGGCGCCACGCGACCGCGCCGCCCAGCACGCCGACGATCAGGGTGTTGAGGCTGACCCGCTCGCGGTCCGCGAGCCGCGCGAGCTCGGAGTGCAGGGTGGGGGGCATGCGGACGAGGAGCCTGCCGCTGTGCGTGGGCGTGTCCCGGGGCCGCGGGACATCCCTGCCGTTCGCGAGGGCGTCGGCGATCCAGGCGGCCATGGCGTCGCGCACGCGTGCCGCGGCCTCCTCGGCGGTCCGGCCGCGCGCCTCGCAGCCGGGCAGGTCCTCCACGACCGCCCGCCAGCCTCCGGCGTCGTCCCCCGACCCCGGCAGAAGGGCCAGGGGGTAGGGGAGACCGAGGTACTCGTCGAGCCGCTCATGCCCGGCGACGGCCATGGGTGCCAATGTAGGACCTCCCCGGGGCGGGGGCAATGGGTGGCCGGTCGGCGAGCGCCTCGCGCATCCGGGCGAGCGCGGCGGCGATGAGGCGGGAGACGTGGACCTGTGACAGGCCCAGGACGCGCCCGATCTGCTCCTGGCTCAGGTCGAGGTCGAAGCGCAGGAGCAGGATCCGCCGCTCCCGCTCGCCGAGGGTGCCCATCGCCGCGCGCAGGGCCAGCCGGTCGTCCGCCGCGTCGCGGAAGTCGGGCGCTCCGTCCTCCCGGGCGGCGACCGGGCGCGGCCGGTCCCGGGCGAGGATCCGCTGGACCTCCTCCCGTGGCAGTCCGGTGCGCGCCGCCAGGTCCCCGACGGTCGGGGCGCGCCCCTGCGCCGCCGTCGCCTCCCGCTCCGCGACGGCCACGAGGCGCCGGTCGCGCTGCACCCGTCGGGGGATGCGGACGGCGGAGCGCGTGTCGCGGCGCAGCCGCCGCATCTCCCACAGGATGCTCGGCACCGCGTAGGCCTCCAGGGGGCAGCCGCGGGAGCGGTCGAACCGGTCGACCGCGAGGATCAGGCCGACCGCCCCGGCCTGCTCCAGATCGTCGAGGTCGTCGCCGGGCCGGGCGAACCGCCGTGCCATGGCGCGCACGAGCGGGAGGTGGCCCTCGATCAGCTCGTCGCGCGACTGCACCCCGGCCCGCCCGTGAACGCGTGTCCGCCGGACCCTCGGCCACCCGAGCCTACCCCCGCGAATGTATGTATGACAAGGGCCCTGCCGGGACTATTCATATGTCAGAGCCGCCGCGGGTCGCGTCGTGCGCCTCGCACACCAGCGACGGGTCGTGACGCGATGGAGACAGGGATCGACGCCCACCGCCCCCTCGGGGGCCTGCGACCGCCCCTCGCACGGGCGGCCCTGGCGCTGCGCGTCCTCCTCGTCGCCGCCGCGTGCGCGCCCGCGATGGCCTCGGCCTCCGGGGCGATCCCTGATATCACGGACGTTTCCGGGCAGTATCAGGCCGTCGCGGACGACCCCGGGGCGTCGACGGCGGTCGCCCTCCCCGCCGCGGACGCCGCGGGCGTCGCGCCTGGCCCGGCCGGGGACGCGAGCGCGCCCGAGAGCGTGGCCGGCGCCGTGGACGACCCCCTCGCTGCGCAGTATCAGATACCCGATGCGGGGGACTATCACATCGCGCCGCCCACCGATGTTATGCCGCCGCCACCGGTGGGTGATGACGTTATAAACGGTACGCCGGCCCTTCCGCCCGGTGCCCCGGGCGGCGTCGCGCCCGAGCTCTCCGACCCGGACCCCGCGGTCCCCGCGCCGCCATCCCTCGAGGTCGTGACCGGCGCTCCCGAAGCTCCGCCACCGCCCGCACCCGAGGCGACTCCACCGGTGCCCGACGCG
>JBFLWO010000517.1:0-1871 GCA_040757755.1 Actinomycetota bacterium | reverse complement strand
CGGGGAGGTGTCGTGGCCGGCCCCGACACGTCCCGGTGACGTGCTGCGGGTGGTGAGCGAGGTGGTGGCGGCACGGCCGTCGCGCTCCCGCCCCGACCGCGGCCTGGTGACCGTGCGCGCCGAGACCGTGAACCAGGACGGCACCGTCGTCCAGGTCCTCACGGCGACCCTGGTGGTGCCGCGCCGCGCCGCCGGGCGCGACGACTGAACGTCACGAGGACGGGCGTCCACGGTGGGACGCCGGCGTCCCCGAGAGGCGACCGCAGGGGTCCACGAGCCTGCGCAGGCAGCTCCCGCCCGGCGCTCCGGGCGCGGGCCAAGGGGGTGATCGCGAGTCTCCGTCCGTCGCCGCCCGCGCGGTGCGCACCGGCCGCATCAGGGACGTGTGGGCGCGGCGAACGCCGCCGCCACGAGCGCCGCGGTGGTGACGAGGCTCAGGGCGGTGGTCATGCGGACCCACCGCCCGCCGGTGATGCGGTCAGCGCCCCAGCGCGTAGCCGAACTGGTCGTTCGTCTCGAAGCCGCCCGGGATGCCGGTGGTCGCCTGGCTCCAGTCCTGCGCGCCCGCCGTCGCGAGGCCGTCGAGGCGGGTGCCGTACAGCACGTCGATGACGCCGGCGTTCGCGCGCGTCACGCCCCCGGCTGTGAAGTCCTCGAGCGGGACGCCGATCGCGAGGTCCGCGAAGGCCCCCTTCCCGAAGTTCGCCGCGGAGAGCGACGCCCCGAACCGGTCGCCCGCCTCGGCACCGCCGGGGATGCCTGCGTTCGCCTGCGTCCAGGTCTTCGCCGACTGCGTGTCCAGCGCGCCGAAGGACCTGAGCACGGTGACGGCGCCCGCGTCGGCCTTGCTCCCGATGTCCTCGTTCGGTGCCCCGATCGCGAGGTCGGCGCGCCCGTTGCGGTCGAAGTCGCCGCTCGCGACCGCCCACCCGAAGCGGTCGCCCGCCTCGGCAGCGACCCCGGGGATCGACGCCTGCGTGTGCTCACGCCTCAGGCCGTCGGAGTGGTATTCGAAGACCGCCCCGGCGTCGGTGACCCCGCCCGGGTCGGCGAGGGGGGCGCCGGCGAAGACCTCGTCCGTCCCGTCGCCGTCGACGTCGCCCATCGCGAGGGCCCGGCCGAACTGCATCATCGGCGTTCCGTTCGGGCTGAACTCGGACGGCCACAGCTCGTCGAACGCGCCGGGGTCGATGCCGGTCGCGGAGCCGCGCACGAGGTAGGCCCGCTCGGCCTCCGGCTCCCCGATCGCCAGGTCGTCCCGCCCGTCGCCGTCGAAGTCGCCGGCGGCGAGCCCCGCGCCGAAGAGTGCCTCGAGGATCCCCCTGGTGCCGGGGAGCTCGTGCCGCTGGTAGATGGGGCTGTCGCCGTTCCCCTTTGCGAGGAGGCGGAACCGGAATGTCGAGAGGCCGTTCGCGCCCCCCGTGATGACCGCGACCGCGCCCGTGTTCGGGTAGAGGATCGGGAAGCCCTCCTCCACGGACCCCATGAGGTCCTTGTTCGGCATTCCGATGGCGAGGTCGTCGCGGCCGTCGCCGTCGAAGTCGCCCGCGGCGAGCGCCGCGCCGAAGCGGCAGTCGCACAGCCGGTCGGTGTTCCCCCCGCTCGCGCTCAGGATGTTCCAGTAGCGCCACGCGGCGAGGCCGGTGCGCGTGCCGCGCAGGATCTGGACGCCGCCCTCGTCGGCGACGGAGCCCGTGCTCTCGTCGGGGATCCCGATCGCGAGGTCGGAGATCCCGTCCCCGTCGAAGTCCCCGGCGGCCACCGCCCACCCGAAGTGGTCGCTGGTCTCGGCGGCGCCCGCCACTCCCGCCGAGTCCTGGGTCCAGTGCGTGCCGCCCGAGGCGACGAGCCCGTTCGCGGAGCCGTACATG
>JBFLWO010000516.1:0-1874 GCA_040757755.1 Actinomycetota bacterium | reverse complement strand
CTGACCCCCGCCGCCGCCCGCCCCGGTCACCCCTGCGGCGGGGCCGCCTCCCACGCCGCCCACACCTCGTCGCGCAGGGCCGCCGCGGCGGCGCCCGGGTCGTCGGCGTAGATGATCGACCGGCTGGCGGAGACGAGGGCGCCCGCGGCGCGGCCTCCGAAGGCGGCGCCCAGGCTCGACGCGTCGCCTCCCTGCGCCCCGACGCCGGGAAGGAGGAACGGCTGGTCGGGCATGAGGGCCCGCAGCCGGGCGACGCGCCCCGGCACGGTGGCCCCCACCACGGCCCCCACCCCCGACAGGCCGCACTCCCCGGTGAGCGGGCCGCCCCAGCCGGCGACGAGGCCGGCGACCGCCTCGTGCCACGGGCGCCCGTCGGCGAGCGGCAGGTCCTGAAGGTCCGCGGCGCCCGGGTTGGAGGTGCGCACCAGCATGAAGAGCCCGGTGCCGCCCTCGCGGGCCGCGTCGAGGAACGGGGCGACGGCGTCGCCGCCGAGCATCGGGTTCACGGTCAGGGCGTCCACCGGGGGGTGCAGGAACGCCTGGGCGTAGGCGCGGCTGGTGGCGTCGATGTCGCCGCGCTTCGCGTCGGCGATGACGAGGAGCCCCGCGTCGGCGGCGTCGGCCGCGACCTTCTCCCACGCCGCCCAGCCGTCGGCGCCGAGCCGCTCGAAGCAGGCGATCTGGATCTTCGCCGCGACGCAGTGCGGCGCGGCGGCGGCGATCACGTCGCGGCAGAAGGCGACGGCGCCCGCGGCGCCCCCCGGCACGCGCGCCGGGTCGGGGTCGAGGCCCACCACCACCTGGCTGCGACGCGCCTCCACCCGCGCGGCGAGGCGGTCGGCGAACCCGGTCAGGAGATCACCGCCCGCAGGGCGGGGAGGGTCACGGTCGCAAGGAGGGTGGTCACGGCCACGGCGCCCGCAATGATGTCGGCCCGGAGGCGGAACTGCCCTCCCAGCACGAGGGACATCATCGCCGTCGGCATCGCGGCCATCACCACGACGGTGTGCAGCGTGGAGTCCTCGAAGCCGAGGGCGAGCGCGACGGCGAGCCCCACCCCGGCGGCCACCACGAGCCGCACCACCGAGATCGCGGCGACGTCCCGCCACACGTGCCGCAGGCCGCGCACGTCGATCATGAGGCCCGCGTACACCATCACCAGCGGCAGCACGGCCCCCGACAGGATCTCGAAGGGCCGCTCCACCACCCGCGGCAGCTCGTGGACCCCGGACAGGTTGAACGCGAGGCCCGCGGCCAGCGCCCACATCGGGGGCAGGAGGAGGGCGCGCCCCACCTTCCCCCAGTCGACGCGGGGCACGTCCGACGCCTCCCCCATCGCGCTCGCCACCGCCACCGTCGACGTCCAGGTGATGATGCCGGTGGACAGCGCGTCGTACATGACGGCCGCCGCCACCGAGAAGCCCGCGCCGGACGCGGCGATGAGCGGGATGCCGAAGAAGCCGGTGTTCCCCACCGCGGTGGACACCACGATCGCCCCGCCGCGCGGCCGCGGCAGCCGGCCCGCCCGCACCGCCAGGAGCATCCCGCCGAGCATCACCAGGTGCACGATCCAGCCGGCGACCGGCACGAGCAGCAGGGACGGCTCGAGGTCCGCCTCCAGCACCACCAGGAACACGAGGGCCGGCAGCGTGAGGTACAGGACGATCCGCACCAGGATCAGCCCGTCCTCGCGCCGCAGCACGCCGAAGCGGCGGACGCCGGCACCCGCCAGCATCACGAGGAGCGCGCCGAGCGCCGTCGCGGTCATCTCAGAGACACGGGACCTGCGGTGGCGCCCCGTCTGCGGGGGCGCGCGGGGGGCGCAGCGCGGCCGGCGCCGCGCCCCCCGTCGAAGGTCGCTGCTACCGGTCGAC
>JBFLWO010000515.1:0-1880 GCA_040757755.1 Actinomycetota bacterium | reverse complement strand
AGCGGACGAGCCTGCACGAGGGACCGGGGTGGGCGGTCGTGTCGCGGGCGTCGGAGGACCGCGCCGCGGGAACGCTGACGCGGCGGCTCGTGAGCTTCGTCCGCGACGGGGAGGGGTTCCGGCGCGGCGAGGAGGTGCACGTCCTGCACCTGCACGACCCGCGTGAGGTGGCGGCGGACCTGGTCGCCGCGGGGTTTCGGGTGCGGGTGCTTCGCCGCTACGGGGAGGTCCGGCTCCCGCGTGGCCTCGCCGGGTTCGCGGCGGCGCCGGACGCCGCCTCGCCGGCGCGGGCACTCATCGATGTCATGGAGACGTCCCGGCGGGCCGTTGACGCGGCGGGGATTCCCGAGAGTGCCGTCACCGAGGCAATCGACGAGGTCCGCGCCTCCCGCGCGTCGCGCAGGGACCTGGGTGCCCGCCTTCCCAGGGGCCGCCGACCGGCACCGGAGCGACACTCTCGTCGGGGCGCGGGGAGGCCCGCTCACGCGGGCCTCCCGGCATGCCGCTCGCCGAGCGGCGCTCCGTCTCAGCTGATCGACAGCGTGTTGCCGTCGGGGTCCTTGAACCACGCCACCTTGACGGTGCCGAGCGTCGCGATGCCGCGCGCGTCCGTCTTCAGCCCCGGCAGGTCGTACTGCTCGAAGGTGACGCCGTTGTCGTTCAGCTCCCTCACCGTGGCCTCGGTGTCGGCGACGTCCCAGTGCGCGATCGTGGCCCCCGTCCGTCCGGCGTTCCGCGGCGACGGGTAGATATGGACCCGCGCCCCCGCGCCCGACTCGTAACGGACGCCTCCGTCCGGCAGATCCCTCGCACCCGTGAGGCCGAGCTTGCCCTCGTAGAACTCTCTCGCCCTCGCCATGTCCGACACGGCGATCGTCGGCTCGACCCTGCACCCTGCGAGACCCATGCTCATCTCCTCTCTCTCTCTCTTTCTGGCGCGCCTACCTGGTCCCCGCCGCGACGACGAGCTCGCACGGGCCCTCGAACCCGTCCGGCCCCTCGAACCGGCCGAGCTCCTGCTCGATCTCGGCCCACGCCTCCTCGCGCCCGGTCGGGTCGAGCGAGGAGAGCATCTGGTGCAGCGCCCCGAACGACTCGCGCTCGAAGCGAACGCACTCGGCAGCCGACGGGAGGCGGAGCGCCGCGTGGACGCGCCGGTCCTCGACCTCACGGAAGCCCGCCTCCCTGAACGCCGCCGCGAGCACGCCGTCGCCGCCGAGGCTGAACGGTCCCGGCTGTCCGGGTGCCGGCGGCGGGAGCTGCGCGCGGCGGCGGATGACCGACACCGGGATGGAGAAGAACGCGTTGCGCTCGGGCGTCGAGTAGACGATGGCCGCCACCCTCCCGCCCGGTTTGAGCCCGCGCCGCATCCCGGCGAGCGCCCGCCCCCGGTTCGGGAAGTAGATCAGCCCGACGCGCGAGATCACCGCGTCGTAGACCCCCTCGTCCACCTCGAGCGACTCGCCGTCCATGACGCGGGCCGCGACGTTCGCGAGGCCCGCCCGCCGCGCCTCCCGCTCCGCGTACTCGAGGATGTTCGAGGAGATGTCGGTGGCGAGCACGCTCCCGCCGGGCCCGACGCGCCGGGCGGCCGCGATGCTCTGGCCGCCGGCGCCGGCGGCGACGTCGAGCACCCAGTCGCCCGGGCCGATGCGGGCCATGTCGAGCATGACCTCCGTGGCCCGTCCGAGCCATGCCTCGAGCTCCGGCCCCCAGCGGTGCCAGGCCTCGGCGGCCTGCTGCCACTGCTCGCGTGTGCTCTCCTTGTATGCGACGGGGTCGAACCTGGGGATGGTGGCCTCGGCCATCGGTGCTCCTCCTCGGGTCAGATCTCCTCGATCCAGCCGACGAGGTCCTCACGGGAGACCTTCTCGAGCAGG
>JBFLWO010000514.1:0-1886 GCA_040757755.1 Actinomycetota bacterium | reverse complement strand
GCCCCGTGGACGTAGGCGTCGAAGGCGGGGCGGACGGCCGCGACGACCCGTGCGCGGGTCAGGTCGTCCGCCTCCTGGAGCGCCCGTCCGACGGGGCCGAGCCAGGTCAGGTAGCGGACCAGGTCCGTCTCCGGCAGGCGGCACTCCACGTCGACCGGCCGGATGTCGATCGCGGCCCAGCCGCTCGCCTCCAGGATCGCGCGGACCCGGCGGCGGTCCGCGAAGGCGAACTGCCCCGGCTCGTCCGGCCGGCGGGCGGGGAGATCCGGCATGAGGGGCGCCGCGGCACGCTCGGCCGCCGTCATGAACGGGTTGTCCGCGGCGCCGCGCCAGACGACGCACCGCAGCGCGGCTCCGCCCGTCGCGGCACGCCGCAGGTTCGCGAACGCCCGGACCGGGTCGTCGAAGAACATCACGCCGAAGCGCGAGATGACCATGTCGAAGGCCCCGGGCGCGAAGGGGTGGCTCTGCGCGTCGGCGCGGATGAAGTCCGCCGGCGTGCGTTCCCGCGCGGCGCGGGCCCTTGCGGCGGCGATCATCGGCTCCGAGACGTCGATGCCGGTGCAGCGCCCCCCGGCGCCGAGCGCGCGCGCCACTGCGGGCGTCGTGCCGCCCGTGCCGCAGCCGACGTCGAGCACCCGGCGGGCCGCCTCGGCCCGCACCGCATCGACGAGCAGGTCCTCGAACGGCATGAACATCCTGTCGAGCAGCGTCTGGGCCTCGACCCAGCCGCGTGCGCCGGGGCCGTTCCAGAGCCTCGCCTGCTCGCCGTCGTTCCGGCGGGCGTCCTCCATGATCGTCTCCCTTCCCCTTGCCTTCGGGACGCGCAGCCTGCACTGTGCCAACTCAAGTCGACTTGAGGTCAAGGGGCCCGTGGAGGAACTGGACATCTCCGAGGTGGCGCGCCGCTCCGGCCTGCCGCCGTCGACCCTGCGGTTCTACGAGGAGAAGGGGCTCATCGCCTCCGCCGGCAGGCGGGGCCTGCGCCGCCAGTTCGACGCGGGGGTGCTGGACCGGCTGGCCCTGATCGCGCTGGGGCGCGCCGCCGGCTTCTCCCTCGACGAGATCGCACCGATGCTCGCGCCGGACGGGCGGCCGCGGATCGACCGGAGGACGCTCGAGGCCAAGGCGGAGGCGCTGGACGAGACGATCCGCCGGCTGACCGCGATGCGCGACGGCCTCCGGCACGCCGCCGCCTGCCCCGCGCCGAGCCACATGGAGTGCCCCACCTTCCGCCGCATCCTGCGGGCGGCCGCCTCCGGGGTGTTCGCCGCACGCGGGGAGGCGACCCGCCGCCGCCGGTAGCGGGACCCGGGCTACCCGTCCCGGGCCGGCCGGTCCCGCGACGGCACGCGCCACAACCAGCCGCCCACGGCCAGCGCCGTCGCGGCGAGCATCCCCTGCACCCACGGGTGCCCCCGCATCAGCCAGATGGACAGGGCGATGCTCGACGGCATCACGGCCAGCGCGAAGAGCTTCGTGCGGTGGGGGATGCTGCGATGGCGCCGCCATTCCCCGATCAGTGGACCGAAGCGGGGGTGGCCCACGAGGCGCCGGTGGACGCGGGTCGACGCGCGGGCGTAGCAGCCGGCCGCGAGGAGCACGAACGGCGTGGTCGGCAGCACCGGCACCACCACGCCGACGGCGCCCACGAGCAGCGCCGCGGTGCCGCCGCACCACGCGAGCACACGAACCCAGCGCCGGGGATGCGGGCGCGCCACGCCGCCCGCCTCCGCGCCCTCATCCCGTCCGGCGCCGTGCATGCCCGTGCTCAGCCTCGATCCATGGTGCCCCGCGGCGCGATCCAATCCGCCTCCGCGACTCCCGACGGCGTAAGGGTCCCACGCCGGGCGCCCGCGGCGCCGCCGGCGCCCGGGGACGCGGGA
>JBFLWO010000513.1:0-1890 GCA_040757755.1 Actinomycetota bacterium | reverse complement strand
CGGCCGGCGACTCCCAGCGCACGCCGGCCAGCGGTCCGCGCGCCGCGAGACCGGCGACGCCAAGCCCGGGGGCGCACAGGGCGGCCCACATGACGAGGGACCGCGAGCGTCGCACTCTCACACGCCGTGCATCGGAGGTGCGCGCCGCCCCCTTGAGGCTCAGGGGCGGGCGCCGACGGGCGGACCATCTGCGAGGGTGACGCCGCGCATGACACGCCTGGGCCCCGACACCACCCGCTCCGCGCCGATCGCGCCGCACGGCGCATCGAACGCCTCGTGAGCCGCTTCGACCTGGCCGTGGTGGGGCTCGGGTCCGCCGGCATCGCCGCGGCCCGGTTCGCCGCGACGCTCGGGGTGCGCGTCGTGGCGGTGGAGCGCGCGCGGGTCGGCGGGGACTGCCTGTGGACCGGGTGCGTGCCGAGCAAGGCGCTCCTCGCGTCCGCGCGGGCGGCCCACGCGGCGCGCCGCGCCGGCGCCCTCGGCGTCCGCACCGGGGAGATCGGGGTGGACGGGCCCGGCGTGTGGGAGCGGATCCGGCGCGTGCAGCGGGACATCGCGGCGGGGGAGGACAACGCCGACGCCCTGCGCCGGTGCGGCGTGGAGGTGGTCGAGGGGGAGGCGCGGCTCACGTCCCCCACGACCCTCGCGGTCGGGGAGCGGACCCTCGCCGCGCGGCGCATCCTCCTGTGCACGGGCTCCCGGCCCGCGGTGCCGCCGATCCCCGGCCTCGCCGACGCCGGCTACCTCACGAGCGACACGCTCTGGGGCCTGGTCGAGCCGCCGGGACGCGTCCTCGTGCTCGGCGCGGGCCCCGTGGGCTGCGAGATGGCGCAGGCCCTGGGCCGCGTCGGCGCGCGGGTCGCGCTCGTGGAGGCGCTCCCCGGGATCCTCGCTCGCGACGAGCCCGCCCTCGCGCACGCGCTCGCCGGCGTGCTGACCAGGGAGGGCGTGGAGGTCGTCACCGGCGCCCGGGTGTCGCGGGTCTCCACCCGAGCGGGGGAGCACACCGTCCACGCCGACGCCGGCGGCGCCCCCCGCTCGTGGACGGTGGACGCGATCCTGGTCGCCACCGGGCGGTCCCCCACCATCGACGGGCTCGGCCTCGAGGAGGTCGGTGTCGCGACCGGCCCCCGCGGCGTCGCCGTCGACCGCCGGCTGCGCACCTCGGTCCGGACCGTCTACGCGGCGGGGGACGTCACGGGACGGCACCTGTTCACGCACTCGGCCGCGCACGACGCCGTCACCGCGGTGCGGAACATGCTGTTCCCCGGCGCCGCCGCGGCGGCGACGCCCGTGCCGTGGTGCACGTTCACCGACCCGGAGCTGGCCCATGTCGGGCTCACCGTCCCCGAGGCCGAGGAGAGGCACGGCGCGCCACGCGTCCACGCCCACCGATCCGACCTCGCCGCGTCGGACCGCGGGCGGGCGGACGGGGTCGAGGTCGGCGAGCTCCTCGTCGTGACGGCGAAGGGGAGGATCGTCGGCGCCCACGTGCTCGCCCCCGGCGCCGGCGAGATCGCGCACGCGTTCCTCATCCCCGTGTCCCGGCGGATGCGGCTGCGCGACCTGTCAGGCCTCGTCCACGTCTACCCGACGCTCTCGTGGCAGACGGCCCTGCTCGCCGCCGAGGCGTCGTACGCCCGGGCGAGCCGGCTGCGCTTCCTGGTGCGCCGCCGGTCCTGACCGCAGGGCGCGCCACGCCGACAGCCCGAACGTGACAGCCGTCGCGGCGACCCCGGCCGACGCGAGTGCCGCGCCGCCTGGGACCCCGGCGAGCGCGAGGACGGTCCCCCCGATGACGGCGGCGCCGGGCACGCGCGCCGGGACGTAGCCGGCGGTGGGCGGCGGCATGGCGGCGGCGAAGTAGTAGCCCGCGGACACCGCCCACGG
>JBFLWO010000512.1:0-1905 GCA_040757755.1 Actinomycetota bacterium | reverse complement strand
CCGGTGGCGGGTGTGGTACTCGTCGTTCAGGAGCACCACCTGTTTCGCGACGCGCCGCGCCACGTTCACGACGATCGGGGCGCGCAGGTTGATGGTGATCTCCTTCGCCCCGCCGGGGATCGTGAGGATGCCGAACACCCGGGCGTCCTGGAAGGACGCGAGGCCCAGGTCCTCGGCGTCGCCGTCGGAGATCTCCGGGGAGTACTCGGGGATGATCCCCCACGGGTCGGTCACGACGAACGCGTGGTAGGGGGCGTCGAGGGCCTGCAGCCACGCGACGGCGGGGTCCTCGCTGCCGTCGGGGCGCGTGTGGGGGATGAGGGCGTAGCGCAGGGAGCGCGGGAAGCCGGCCATCGGGTCGACGAACAGCACCGCCGCGTCGGCCGGGACCTGGATCTCGCCGAGCGCCTGGGACGTGACCGTGACGGTCCCCTGCGGGTCGGTGGCGGTGACGTGACTCATCGGTCCTCCGTCCGGTTCGTTGGGGCGCGCACGGTCAGCCCTTGAGGAGCTGCAGGACGCTCTGCGGCGCCTGGTTGGCCTGGGCGAGCATCGCGGTGCCGGACTGCTGGAGGATCTGGCTCTTGGTGAACGTGATCATCTCCGAGGCCATGTCGGCGTCGCGGATGCGGCTCTCGGCGGCCTGCAGGTTCTCGGCGGTCACCCCGAGGCGGTTGATCGTCTGCTCCAGCCGGTTCTGGATGGCGCCCATGTTGGCGCGCTGCTGGTTCAGGAGGTTGATGGCGGCGTCGAGGGACGCGATGGCCGCCTGCGCCGACGCCTGGGTGGACACGGCGAGGCCCGAGACTCCGAGGTCGCCGGCGGAGACGGTGGCGATCGTGAAGCCGATGTTCTGGGACCCGTTCGCGCCGATCTGCAGGGTGACGGCGCTGGCGGCCGACGCGACGGACCCGGCGAGGATCTTCACGCCGTTGAAGTCCGTGTCGGAGCCGACGCGGTTGACCTCCTGCATGATGTTCTGGACCTCTTTGTCCAGGTTGGCGCGCTGCGTGTCGTTCAGGGTGCCGTTGGCGGCCTGCACGGCGAGGTCGCGGACGCGCTGCAGCATGTCGGTGATGGTGCCGATGGCGCCGTCCGCGACCTGGACGAGGGAGATGCCGTCCTGGCTGTTGCGGGAGGCGACCTGCATGCCGCGGATCTGGGCGCGCATCACCTCGCTCACGGCGAGGCCCGCGGCGTCGTCGCCGGCGCGGTTGATCCGCATGCCGGACGAGAGCCGCTCCATCGCCTTGCTGATGTTCGTGTTGGTGTGCTGCAGCTGACGGTGGGCGTTCTGCGCCTCGACGTTGTTGTAGATCCGAAGACCCATCTCGGAAGTCCTTTCTCGCCTTTCGGTCGGCGGCCGCTAGGCCGTCCTGTTGATCTGCGGCGGGACCTCCGTGTCCACCGTCACCACTGCACTGCCAACCACTTTCCGAAGCGGCGCCTCGGTCACGCTGATCGTGATGCTGCCCGGGTCGATCCGGGTCTCGACCCCTCCTGGGGTCACCGTGAAATCCGGTGGGGGCACGTTCCGCAGGGTGAGATGGACCTCGTCCGTGGGCATCGCATCCTGCGCCACTGCTGCAACGCTGCTTCCCTCGTGATCCTCGATTCGGGCCAACCGGTCGCCTTCTTCGGCGATCCGCCGTGTCGCCTCCGCGGCCGCCTGCACGCCTTTGGCGTAGAGGTGGTCGCCGAGCTCCACGGGGAGCCGGACCTGCACTGCGTCCCTGTAATCGGAGCGGTCGACGGTGACTTGAGGCCTGTGACTCGTGACGTGCAGCGTGGGTGGGCGGCGCTCCACGTGGATGCGGGCGTCGACGAGCGGCGGCAGGGCGCCGGGGCCGGTCGGGGGGATCGGTGACGGCATGTCCCCCCTGTCATCGGCCGGCGGCGGCGGCC
>JBFLWO010000511.1:0-1909 GCA_040757755.1 Actinomycetota bacterium | reverse complement strand
ACCTCCCCCCGACCACCCCCGCCCGCCGCGTCACCGCGTCGAACGTGGCGCGCCTCGCCGTCGCCGCCCCCCGCGCCCTGCGCGTCCTCGGCAGCGACGCCGCCGTCTTCACATACGTGGTTCCGCCGGTCGCGCCGTGCCCCGTCGCCGTCGCCGTGCACGACGTCGCGTTCCTGCTCCACCCCGAATGGTTCAGCCGCCGCGACCTGCGGGTGCTGCGGCGTCTCGTGCCCGCGTCGGCGCGGCGCGCCGCCACGGTCCTCGCCCTGTCGGAGGCCGCGAAGGCGGACCTCGTCGCCGCCCTGCGCCTGCCGGAGGAGCGGGTGCGGGTCGTGAGCCCCCACCCCGCCGCCCCGTTCACCCCCGCCGCCGGCGCGGCGGAACGGGTCCACGCCCGGTTCGGCCTCGACCGGTACTGCCTCGCCGTCGGCGACGTCCACCCCCGCAAGAACCTCACCGCCCTCGCAACGGCGGTGCGCCTCGTCGGCGACCCGGGCCTGCAGCTCGCCATCGCCGGGCAGCCCGGCCTGCGGGGACGCGAGATCCTCGCCGATGCCCGCGGCCGGTGGCTCGGGCGGGTCACGGACGACGACCTCGCCGACCTCTATCGGGCCGCCGCCGTCACCTGCTACCCGTCGCTGTACGAGGGGTTCGGGCTTCCCGTCGTCGAGGCGATGGCGTGCGGAAGCCCCGTCGTCGCCGCCGCCCGCGGCGCCATCCCGGAGGTCGCCGGAGACGCCGCCGTCCTCGTCGACCCCACCCCCGCCGGCATCGCGGACGGCATCCGCGCCGCCCTGGAGCCCGCCACCGCCGACCGGCTGCGCGCCGCCGGCACCGCCCGCGCCGCCCGCTACACGCCGCAGGCGACCGGCGACGCCGCGTGGGCGGCCCTGAGGGGGACGGCGCGGTGAGGATCGCCATGGTCGGCACCCGGGGGATCCCCGCCCGCTACAGCGGCTTCGAGACCGCGGTGGAGAAGCTGTCGGAGCGGTTCGCCGCCGCCGGCCACGACGTGACCGTGTACTGCCGGCCGCACATGACGGAGCGGCGGGACCGGCACGCGGGGGCGCGGCTCGTCCACCTCCCCACGATCCGCAACAAGTACCTCGACACCCTCGTCCACACGACGCTGTCGATGCTCCACCTCGCCGTGCGGGCGCGGCCCGACGTGGTGCTGTGCTTCATCTCCGGAAACGCCCCCGCCTGCCCCATCGCGCGGATCGCCGGCGTCCCCGTCATCCTGCAGATCGACGGGCTCGACTCGGAGCGGGCGAAGTGGCCGGGGCCGGCGAAGGCGTTCATCCGCATGTGCGAGCGGCTCTCCCCCGTCCTCGCGACCCTCGCCGTGACCGACTCGGAGGCCGTCGCCGACGTGTACGAGGAGCGCTACGGGCGCCGCATCGCGGCGATCCCGTACGGGGCGGACCTCGCCGACCCGGGGGGGACGGAGTGGTGCGAGCGGCTCGGCGTCGAGCCCGGCCGGTTCATCCTGTTCGTCGGGCGGCTCGTGCCCGAGAACAACGCGCACCTCCTCGTCGAGGCGCACCGCATGCTGGACACGGACTGGCCGCTCGTCGTCGTCGGCGACGCCCCCTACGCCGACGAGTACATCGCGCGCCTCAAGGCATCCGCCGGCCCGGACGTGCGGTTCCCCGGCTACGTGTTCGGGGACGGCTACGGGGAGCTCGTGCACCGCGCGGGGATCATGTGCGCCCCCACCGAGGTCGGCGGCACGCACCCGGTGATCGTGGAGGCGATGGCGGCGGGGGCGTGCCTCCTCGTCAGCGACCACGCCCCGAACATCGAGGTGGTGGGTGACGCCGCCGCGACGTTCCCGCTGCGCGACGGGGCCCGCGGCGTCGCCGACGCCCTCGCCGCCCTCATCCACGACCCCGCCCGCCGCGCCGCC
>JBFLWO010000510.1:0-1926 GCA_040757755.1 Actinomycetota bacterium | reverse complement strand
CGGCAGCGTGCCCGCCGGCGGCGCCCCGCCCATGCCGCCGGGGGGCCCGCCGGGGCCGCGACCGCCCTGCACCGCCGGCCCGGCGGTGGGGATCGCGCCGCCGTGCGGCGTCGACGCCGTCTCGAGGGCGTACGCGGTGGGTCCGGCGAGCGTGGCGACGAGCCCGGCCGCGGCCGCCGCGACGGCGATGCGGCGGCCCGCCGCGGGTCCGGCGAGGAGGAGTGCGGCGGCGGCGATCCCGGCGACGACCACGAGGGCGCGAAGCTCCGGGTGCCAGTCGCTTCGGCCCAGGAGGACCGCCGCCCAGATCGCGCTTCCCGCGACGACGGCGGCAAGCGCGGCGCGCGCCCGCACGTCGCCGCGGCGCGCCCACAGGAGGTGCGCGCCCATGCCGACCAGGGCGCCGATCGCGGGGGCGAGGGCCACCGAGTAGTACTCGTGGATGATCCCCTGCCCGTAGCTGAACACCGCCGCGGTCACGACGAGCCACCCGCCCCACACGAGGAACGCGGCGCGTTCCCGGTCGACGCGGGGCCGCCGGCGGGTGACCCACAGCCCTGCGGCGGTGAGGGCGAGCGCGGCGGGGATGAGCCAGGCGACCTGGCCGCCCCAGCTCGCGGTGAACAGCCGGTCCCAGCCGGTGGGGCCCCACATGCCGCCGCCGGGGCCGCCCCCGCCGCCGACGCTGCCGGTCTCGTTCCCCGTGAGGCGGCCGAAGCCGTTGTAGCCGAAGATCAGCTCCAGCACGCTGTCGTCCTGCGAGCCGCCGATGTACGGCCGCATCGACGCGGGCACCGACTCGACGATCGCGACCCACAGCCCGCCGGAGACGATGAGGGCGGCGCCGGCGACGGCGAGGTCCCGCACCCGCCGCGCGAGGGGCGCGGGGGCGGCGACCAGGTAGGCGAGGGCGAACGGCGGCACCACCACGAGCGCCTGCAGCATCTTCGTCATGAAGCCGAGGCCGACGGCGACGCCGGCGAGGACGAGCCACCGCGTCCCGCCCCCCTCGATGGCCCGCACCACGGCGTACGCGGCGGCGGTGAGGAGCAGCACGAGAAGCGCGTCCGGGTTGTTGAACCGGAACATGAGGACCGCGACCGGGGTGAGGGCCATGACGGCGCCGGCGAGGAGCGCCGCGGCCGGCGGGAACCACCGCCGCACCGTGGCGTACACGAGCCACACGGTGGCGACGCCCATGAGGGCCTCGGGCACGAGGATGCTCCAGGAGCTCAGCCCGAACACCCGCACCGACAGCGCCATCACCCAGATCGCGAGCGGCGGCTTGTCGACGGTGATGGACCCGGCGGCGTCGGACGCGCCGTAGAAGAACGCGCTCCAGCTGTCGGACCCCGCCTGGGCGGCCGCCGAGTAGAAGTCGTTGGCCCACCCGGACGCGCCGAGCCCCCACAGGTAGAGGAGGGCCGTGGCGAGGAGGAGCGCGGCGACGGCGGGGCGCTCCCACCGCGAGCCCGCCGGGCGCGGCCCCCGCCACGCGCGCAGGCCGCGCCGTTCCTCCGCGGGCGGCGGCGCGGGCTCGGCGACGGGCGGGGGCGGCGCGAGCGGGGGCAGCACCCCCGTTCCGGATGGCGTCATCGGGCGGCCTCCTCGGCGACCGGTCGGGTGCGGCGCGACGGGAACACCCACGCGCGGAACAGCAGGAACTTCACGAGCGTCGCGGCGACGTTCGCGGCGGTGAGCACGGCGAGCTCGACGCCGCGCCCGGCGCCGGGGGCGGCGGCGTGCAGCACGGCGAGGCACCCGGACGTGAGGAGCAGCGCGACGCCGAGGATCGCGAGGCCCTGCGCCTGGTGGCGTGCCGCCCCGGCGCGGCCGCGTACCCCGAACGTGAGGCGCCGGTTCGCCGCGGTGTTCGCGAACGTCGCGAGGATCAGCGCGGCGGCGTTCGCCGCCTGAGCGCCGGAG
>JBFLWO010000509.1:0-1939 GCA_040757755.1 Actinomycetota bacterium | reverse complement strand
CCCCGGCGCTGCACGGGTCAGGCCCCCTTGCGGGCCCGGTAGATGATCGTGCCGTCCACGAGCTTCCCGCCCGTGTACCGCCACACCACGTAGTTGCCGGCACCCGGGTCGCCGTCGCGGAAGAGGTCGATCGCCCCCGACGCGCCCTGGTAGTCGATGTCCTTGCCCGCCGCGACGGCCTTCAGGGCCTGCGGCAGCTGGAGGAACGTGTACTTCGTGCCGGGAGGCCCGCTGACCACCCGGACCTGCTTCGCGATCTTCGCGCCGTCGGTGGACCCGGCGCGCACCGTGGCGAGCGCGCACAGGACGGCGGCGTCGAACATCTGGGCGTCATACGTCTGCCGCTTGCCGAGCTTGCGCACCTTCCACAGGCGGTCGAACGGCGCCGCGTTCGGGTTGCCCCGGTCCGTGGCGGACGTGCCGCGCACGCCCTCCGTCGCGGGAAGCCCGGAGGTCTTCGGCAGGTCCACGGAGCGGATGCCGTCCGTGCCCCACGTCTTCTTCGGGTCCCACTTGCCGGTGCGCACGAGCGCCGGCCCGAGCTTGTCGTACGTCGTGGGGAACGTGACGATCACGAACCCGTCGGGGTTGCCCTGGACGATCTGGCCCGCCTCGGAGTCGAGCGTCGAGGCGCCCGGGTTGAAGATCACCGTCTTGCCGACCTTGCCCCCGAGCTTCTTGAAGGCGGCGGTGAAGGTCTTGGCGAGGCCGACGCCGTACGCGTCGTTCTGCGCGGCGACGTTGACGGTCGCCCCCTTGCCGAAGGCGGCGATCACCCGCTCGGCGAGCACCGGGCCCTGAAGGGTGTCGGGCACCGGGGTCCGGAACACGAACCCCTCGTCCTTGACCTTGGTCCGGACGTCCGCCGCGGTGGAGGACGGGCTGATGATGGGAACCTCGGCGTCGAGCGAGACGTTCTGCGCGACGGCGATCACCTCGGAGCTCGCCATCGGGCCGACGACGCAGCTCGCGCCGTTGCCGTCGATTACCTTGGTGGCCGCCTCCTGTGCCGCCTTGGGATCGGTCTCGGTGTTGGCGGCGAACGTCCTGACCGTGAAGGCGATCCCCGCCTTCTTCGCCGCCCGGTTGATCTCGTCGCGCCCCAGGAACGCGGCCCGCCGGTTCGGCGCACCGAAGTCCTTGAGGGCCCCGGTGAGCGGCACCAGCACGCCCATCCGGAGCTGGCTCGGCACCGCGTGCGCGCCCTGCCGCCCGCCCATGCCGACGCCCGCGAAGAGACCGAGTCCGAGGGCGCCGGTCGCGACGACCGCGAGGCCGGAGTGACCTCTTCTCATTCCCCCCTCCTCAGACAGCCGGGGCGCGGCCGGGCGCTCCCGGCGTAGACGTCCCCTCACCGCTGCCGAAGCGGCGGCGAGAACGCCATAGTAGACCCGGAAAGCCCCTGCTGAGAAGGTCCGCGGCGGCGGGCCCCCCGGTCAGCTCACCGGCGCGTCATGGTGATGCGGTAGGTGCCGCCGAGGGCGCCGCCGCGCACGCCGCGCACCTCGACGTAGCCGGTGAGGCCCCGGCCGGCGTCGTTCACGAACTCCACCGACTCGCGGGCCGCGCCGCGGCGGCGGCTGAACGTCACGACCTGGGACGAGCCGATCGCGGAGCGGGCGGCCGGCTGCCACACGTAGAGGTCGACGTGGACGTCGCGGGCCGTCACGGTGACGGTGCCCGTGTCGCCGGGGGCGAGCCACACGGGGTAGATGTCGAACTGGTCCTTCTGCAGGTCGAGCCGCGCCGCGAACTCGGCGCGCCGGGCGCGGCGCAGCAGGGGCCGGTCGGGGGCGAACCCGGCGCGGCCGCTGACCCAGCGGATGTCGTCGTTCGGCTCGAGCGGGTCGTGCAGCGGCTCCGGCTCCCTCAGGGCCGCGGCGACGTCCACCGCCCCCCACCCGTAGGCGCGGTCCCAGCCACGCACACCGAGGTCCCG
>JBFLWO010000508.1:0-1945 GCA_040757755.1 Actinomycetota bacterium | reverse complement strand
CGGTCGCGCGCGGCGGCGTCCGGCAGCACGATCGTGGCGAGGCGCAGCGCGGCGCTTCCCGGAGGCGCGGCCGCGCCGCCGTGGCTCTGCCAGGAGTTCACCCCGACGTGGTGGTGGTAGCCGCCGGCGGCGAGGAACGCGGCCTGCGCGCCGTAACGCGCCATCAGCTCGAAGCCCAGGGCGTCGCGGTAGAAGCGGACCGCCTCCTCCACGTCGCCGACGCGCAGGTGGACGTGGCCCATGTCGGTGCCGGCGGGAAGCCCGTCGAACGGCGCGTTCTCGGGGTCGTCCAGCTCCCCGAGGAGGCTCCCCAGGTTCAGGGACTCCGTCGTCATCCGCGCCACCTGCCCCTCCCACTGGGGGCGCGGGCGGTCGCAGTACACCTCGATGCCGTGGTCGTCGGGGTCCTGCAGGTAGATCGCCTCGCTCACGAAATGGTCGGCCATCCCGGCGAGCGGCACCCGCGTGCGGGCCGCGTGCACGAGCCAGGCGGCGAGATCGCCGCGGGACGGCACGCGCAGCGCCATGTGGAAGAGGCCGGTCGACCCCGGCACGGGCCGCGCGCCGGGCTCCTCCAGCAGCACGACGAGCGGATCGCCGTCCGCGCCGAGCGCCGCCCGGCCGGGGCCCTCCTCGATCAGGGCGAGCCCGATGGAGCGCTCGTAGAAGCGGATCGACCGTTCGAGGTCGGCGACGGTGACGTGGACGGCGCCCAGGCGGGTGCGCGCGTCGATGGCGGGGGTCTCGGGCATGGCGCCCACGGTACCCCGCCCACCCCCGCCCGCGCCCCCGCGTGGGGTCAGGAAAACAGGGCGAGGGGCTGCGCCCCGCCGCACCGGGCGCGCTCGTGCCGCAGGAGCCACGCCTTCACGTCCACGCCGCCGCCGAAGCCGGTGAGGGAGCCGTCGGAGCCCACGACCCGGTGGCACGGGACCACGATGGCGAGCGGGTTGCGGCCGTTCGCCGCGCCCACCGCGCGCGCCTTGCCGGGCTCGCCCATCAGGCGGGCCTGCTCCCCGTAGCTCACCGTCGCGCCGTACGGGATGCCCCGCAGCGCCATCCAGGCGCGCCGCTGGAACGGCGTCCCCACGGGGTCAAGCGGCAGGTCGAACGCGGTGCGCTCCCCGGCGAAGTACTCGCCGAGCTGGCGGGCCGCCTCCGCCAGCACCGGGTGGGCGACGGCGCCGCCGCCCGGCGCCGGGCCCTCGCCCCGCTCGCCGGCGAAGCGCACGGCGCGGAGCGCGGCGCGGGTCGCGACGAGCGTGAGGGGCCCGACGGGGGAGTCGATGGTCGTCTCGCGGATCACGGATCCTCCTCTCGGTTCAGGATGAGCTCGCCCACAGGTGATGCACGGCGTAGGAGCGCCAGGGGCGCCACGCCTCGGCGCGCCGTGCCGCGGCCGGCGGGGCGGCGTCGCCCCCCGCCGCGGCCAGGGCGCGACGCACCCCCAGGTCGGTCGCGAGGAACACGTCCGGGTCGCCCAGGGCCCGCATCTGCACGTACGCCGCGGTCCATGGACCCACGCCGCGGACGCGGCGGAGGGCGGCGGCGACGGCGTCCCGGTCGGCGCCCGGGTCGAGCGCGAGCCGCCCCGCCGCCACCTCGCGTCCCACCGCGCGCACCGCCTCCGCGCGGGTGCGCGGCATCGGGAACGCCGCCGGGTCCGCGCCGGCGAGGGCGTCGGGACGCGGGAACAGGTGGGTCGGCCCGACGTCCGGCTCGGCGAGCCCGTCGGGGAGCGGCGTGCCGTGCAGGGCCACGAGCCGTGCCGCCGCGGCGCGCGCCGCCGCCACCGACACCGCCTGCCCCGCGATCGCCCGCACCGCCATCTCGGCGCCGCCGACCGCCCCGGGGGCCCGCAGGCCGGGGTGGCGCGCCACCGCGGCGGCGAGGAGCGGATCGCCGGCCAGGGCGTCGCGCACCGCCACCGGGTCGGCGTCCAGGT
>JBFLWO010000507.1:0-1948 GCA_040757755.1 Actinomycetota bacterium | reverse complement strand
GGGGCCCGCCGGTGGCCGTGCCGGGGTGAGGCGGCGTCGCGGGGCGCGTGCGTCAGCCGTCGGCGAGGCGGAGGAGGTCGCGGGCGGCGAGCTCGAGGACGAAGCGCTGTCCGTCGCCGGGCGTGCGGCCGAGGCGGGTGAGGGATGAGACGCGCAGGTCGAGCTCGAGGCGGGCGAGGCGCGCGACGGCCTTCTCCCCGGCGCCGGGCGGGAGCGCGCGGGCGTGCTCGGCGGCCTTGGTGGCGGGGTAGCCCTTCAGGCCGGTGAGCTCGGCGATGGCGTCGCCGGTGGCGCGGTCGCCGAGGGCCTGGGCGGCGGCGACGCCGCGGTAGTGGCGGGCGAGGGCGAGGGCGACGGCGATCGGCTCCCGCTGGTGGTCGCCGGTGGCGAAGTCCTGGAGGACGTCGTACGCGCGGGCGGCGTTGCGGGCGGCGAGCGCGTCGGTGAGGTCCCATGTCGCGGCGTCGGGGTGGGTGACGACGATCGCGTCGACCATGTCCCGGGTGACGGGCTCGTCGCCGGCGTAGGCGGCGAGCTTCGCGGCCTCGCCGGTGAGGGCGGTGGCGTCCTCGCCGACCCGGGTGACGACGTCGCGGGCGAGCGCGGCGGTGATGGTGGCGCCGTGCCGCCGCACCTCCTCGACGAGGTGCTTGACGAACCAGGCGGTGCGGTCCTTCGGCTTCGCCTTCGGGTCGGGACCGAATTGCAGGATGTCTCCGACGGCGCGCACGGCGTTGCCGAGCTTCTGCGGCGGGGCGCCGTCGTAGACGAGGGCGAGGCAGCTTCCCGGGTTGGGGGCGGCGAGGTAGGTGAGGAGCGGGGCGAGGTCGTCGGCGCGCCAGCGGTCCGCGTCGGGGACGACGACGAGGCGGGTGCCGCCGAAGCTCAGGGCCTCGCAGGCGGCGACGACGTCCGCGGCGGGGGTGTCGGCGGCGGACATCACCTCGGCGGGGAGGCCGCCCTCCTGCTGAACCCGGGTCGAGAGGCGCCGCAGGGCGCGCTCGACCTTCGGCCGGTCGTCCCCGCCGAGGGCGTAGACCGGCTTGAGGGGGTCGCGGGTGCGGCTCACGGCCCGCAATCGTAGTGGCCCGCGCCGCAGCGCACGTCGCGCGCCGCGCTCACCCTTCCGCATCGACGGCGAGGCCGTCCGCGGCCTCCGCGACGGTGACGTTGCCGTCGCGGTCGGTGCGCCAGGTGCGCACGCCTGCCGCGCGCAGCGCCGCGAGCGTCTCGCCGCGGGGGTGGCCGTAGGGGTTCCCCTCCCCCACCGACACGAGCGCGACGGCGGGGCGCAGCCGGGGCAGAAGCCGCGCGAGCCCGGCGTCGGCCGACCCGTGGTGCGACACCTTGAGGACGTCGACGGAGCCGAGGGGCAGCCCGGCGAGCGCGTCGCTTTCGGCGTCGGCGGCGAGGAGCGCCGCGAAGCGGCCGGCGCGGGCCCGCACCACCATGCTGTACGGGTTGGGGTCGGCGCCGGCGGGCGGGGCGGCGCGGGGGCTCATGACGTCGAGGGTCCACCGTCCCACCACGATCCGCGCGCCCGCCGACACCTCCCGCGTGACGACGCCCGCGGCCCGCGCACGGTCCACCGTGCGGCGCAGCCCGGTCGCGTCCGGCCCGAGTGGCGGGTGGGCGAGGATGCCCACGGCGTGGTGGTCGAGGACCTCGCGGAGGGCGCCGGAGTGGTCGAGCTGGTCGTGGGTGACCGCGACGAGGGACAGCTCGCGCACCCCTTCCCGCCGGAGTGCCCCGAGCACCGCCGCGGGGTCCCCGGGGGCACCGGTGTCGATGAGCGCCGCCGCCCCGTCCGGGGACCGCAGGAGGATCGCGTCGCCCTGGCCCACGTCGAGCGCGGTCACGGCCGGGACAGCGGGCCAGGGGTGGACGGCGCCCCGGTCCCGGAGGTGGCGGGCGCCCAGGAGGACGAGCACGGCGGCGGCGCCCAGGA
>JBFLWO010000506.1:0-1950 GCA_040757755.1 Actinomycetota bacterium | reverse complement strand
CCGTCCTCGCCGGCGGCGGCTTCCTGCTCGCGTTCACGGTGTCGATGCTCGCGTTCGTGTTCCCGTCCGGGCTGGGGGTGCGGGAGGGGGCGTTCGCCCTGGTCCTCGCGACGCGCCTGCCGGACGAGGTGGCGATGACGCTGGCCGTCGCGGCGCGCCTCGCGCTCACCGCCGTCGAGCTCGGCTTCATCGCCGCCGCGGTCCTCGTCGCCCGGGCGGGCAGGCGCCGCATCGGGGTCGCGTGACGACCCTGGCCCCGCCGCGCGACGCGGCCCGTCCGGGGGCCGCCGACCGCCCCGTCCCCCGGGCGGCGCGGTGGCCGCTCGCGGCGCTGTGGTGCGCGGTCGCCGCCTACGCCGCGGTCTTCTCGTGGCTGTCGATCCAGCGTCACCGCGCCTTCTTCACCGGCCGCCTCGACCTGGGGAACATGCTGCAGGCGGCGTGGACCACCGCCCACGGGGACCCCCTGTCCACCACCGACCTCGCCGGACGCCAGATCTCCCGGTTGTCGGTGCACGTCGACCCGCTGCTCGCCCTGCTCGCCCCCGTGGTGCGGCTGTGGCCGCAGCCGGTGGCGCTCCTCGTGGTGCAGGCCGCGGCGGTGGCGCTCGGCGCCGTCCCCGTGTTCCTCCTCGGGCGGCGGTGGCTGCGGGACGACCGCCTCGCCCTCGCCGGCGCGGCCCTGTACCTGCTGTACCCCCCGCTGCAGTGGGCGACGGTCACCGAGTTCCACCCCGTCACCCTGGCCGCGCCGCTCCTCGCCGGCGCGATCTGGGCGGCGGACGCGGGACGGTACGGGTGGCTCGCCGCCACCGCCGGGCTCGCCCTCCTCGCGAAGGAGGAGGTGGGGATGGCGCTCGTCGTCCTGGGCATCTGGATGGCGGTGCGGGGGCGCCGCCGCGCCGGCGCGTGGCTCGCGGGCGTCAGCGCCGCCTGGGTCGCGATCGCCGTCGCCGTCGTCATCCCGGCGGCCGGGGACGGCGGCAGCCCCCTCGCGTCGCGCTACAGCACCCTGGGCGACGGGCCGGGCGGCGCGCTGCGCGGGCTCGTCGTGCGCCCGTGGGAGGGGCCGGAGGCCCTGGCGCGCGACTGGCGCTACCTCCTCGCCCTGCTCGTGCCGCTGCTCCTCCTGCCGCTCGGGGCGCCGCTCCTCGCCGCGGGCGCGCTGCCGGAGGTGCTCGTGAACGTGCTGTCCTCCCACGCGCCGCAGCACGAGATCATCTACCACTACGCCGCCGTGCCCGCGCCGTTCCTCGTCGCGGCGTCCGTCGTGGCGGTGGCGCGGCTGCGGGAGCGCGCCCGCCCCGCCCTGATGCGTCGGGCGCTCGGGCCCGCGGTGCCGGTGGCACTGGGGATGGTCGCCGTCGCGTGGGCGTCCGGCGTGCACCTGGGCCCCCTGCCCTGGTGGCAGGACCTGCCGGGCGGGTCGGACACCCGGACGTACGAGTACATCGTGACCCGCCACGCGGAGGCGCTGGCCCGGGCGGTGGCGGTGATCCCGGACGGCGAGCCCGTGTCGGCGTCGAACGCGATGGCCGCCCACCTGTCCGCCCGGCGGCGCGTGATGGTGTTCCCCGTCGTCGCCGACGCCCGCTGGGTGGCGTTCGACATCGGCCGCGCCCCGCTCGGCCTGGAGGTCGGCCCGTTCCGGCACGCCGTCGGGGTCGTCTCCTTCCAGCTCGCCCGCCGGGACTTCCGCCTCGTGTACGCGGAGAACGGGGCGATGGTCTTCCGCCGGGCGGCGGCGTGAGCCGCCCGCGCGTGTCGGTGCTGTCCCTCGCCGCATCCGGGGCGGTGACGGGGCTCCTCGCGTTCCTCCCGTGGTACGAGGTCGACACCCCGGCGGGACGCCTCACCGCGAGCGGCGTGCGGGCGGCGCCCGAGCTGTGGACCCTCCCCGCCGTCGGCGTCGCCGTGTTCGCCGTCGCCCTCGTCCTCCTCCGTGACGGC
>JBFLWO010000505.1:0-1955 GCA_040757755.1 Actinomycetota bacterium | reverse complement strand
ATCGCCGCGATCGTGTCGCGGAGGGCGCCGCGGGGCGGGACGGTCGCGACGGCGATGTCGAGCGGCGTCTCGGCGAGAGCGGCCGCTACGCGCTCGTGAAGCGGCGTCGCATCGTCGTCGAGGTCACGCCACGCCTGGCGCCACTCCCGCGCGGCCATCACGACGAGCACGTACGCGGGCCGCTCGTCGTCCAGGTGCGTCACGCGCTTGCGCACCAGGAAGGCCCGGCCGACCTCGGGGAAGGCGGCGAGCTCGTCGGCGACCGCGGTCACGACGCTCTCGGGAAGGTCGTGCGGCTCGAGACGATCACCCGCCCTGAGCCCGTCGCGCTCGTCCCACGCCTGCGCGAGGACGACCAGGCGCTCCGCGAGGGCGTCGCGGAACGGATCGGCCTCGTCGCCCCGTCCGCTCTCCTCGAGGTAGGCGATCGCCTCGTGGCAGGCCGGGACGATGGCCTCCGGATCGCATTTCATGGCCGCGGACAGATGGTCGAGACCGGTGTCGTCCCCGGTCGACAGGAGATGGGCCCCGAGGCGGAAGCGCGCGGCGGCATGCCCGGCGTCCTTCGCGACGGCGCTGCGGTAGCGGTCGGCGGCCTCGTCATCCCGGCCGAGGGCCTCCAGGAGCGATCCGCACTCCACGTCGAGGTCGGCATCGACCTGGGATGGCGGGAGCCCGTCGATCTCCGCGATCCGCGCGCGGGCCGCGATCAGCTCCTCGCGGTGTTGCCGCCATCCGGTCTCCGCGCCCGCCGCCCATTCGGCGTCGAGCCGGCCCAGGAGCCGCGTCCGGGCGGCACCGAGGAACGCCGGGCCCGCCGTCTCGGTCACCGGCTGCGCCACGGCGGCGACGACCTCGGTCGGGTCGAGGGACAGGGCGGTGAGCCGCTCCGCGAGGGGCGGGTGCGTGTCGTCCTCGTCGCCGGGAACCGCGAGGCACGCCCGCGCCCATTCCGGCGACTCGGGCAGCGATCCTGCCGCGGCGAGGGCGGGGGCCATCGCGGAGTAGACGTCGCCGGGCGGGGCGGGCTCGTCCGCGGCGCGTCGCGCGACGGCGGCCCAGTAGCGGCGCTCGAGGACCTCGCTCGCGAGGTGGACGCGCACGAGCGCGCGCCCCGCCGCGGCCGCAGATGTCGCGTCGGCCGCGACCGCGTCGGCACCGTACTCGTGCTCCCGGGCGACGGCCATGGAGGCGCGGGCGAAGAGCGGCGCGTACCACGCGAAGAACCACCGGAAGAGCGCGGTGCCCAGGCGCCGGCGCTCCTCGAGGGACTGGAGAAGGCGCAACCAGGAGGCGCGCACCCGGTAGATCCGGGCCGCCCACCGTCCGTGCCGTCCCGTCAGGTGCCCGTACTCGTGCGCCAGCACGGCGCGGAACTCGTCCGGCGGGAGGGCCTCCAATAGCGGAAGGCCGAGGACCAGGTGGTTGCGTTGCCCGCCGAGCGGCCCGAACCGGGGCACCTGCACGATCGACGCGTTGAGCTCGTCGGTGATCACCACACGGTTCACGGGCGGGCCGCCGGTGAGCTTCCGGGTGGATGCGACGAGGTCGAAGAGCGCCGGGGCGTCGGCGGGCTCGACCGGGATGCCGGCGGGCGGCTCGATCCTGACCCATGCCGCCCGCGCGAGGACGACGAGGAGGGCGCCGAGCGGGATCAGGAGCTTGAGGGCGAACGCGGTCGTGAGGAACGCCAGGTAGACGACGCCGGCGCCGAGCAGGACGACCATGGCGGCGGCGGCCCCGAGGACCCCGTGCCCCAGGGCCGCGAGAAGGGTGACGCGGAGCCGCGACGCGTGCGCCTCGGCCCGGGCGGACTCCCGGCCGTGACGCGGGCCGGCAGCCGGCGGGGGAGAGTCCATCGATGGCCTCCGGGGGGATCGTCGGCGCGGCCTCGTGCCGCGCCACGGGATGCGGCCGGAACCTAGTAACCGGTTGAACGGCGTCAATCCCCATCC
>JBFLWO010000504.1:0-1957 GCA_040757755.1 Actinomycetota bacterium | reverse complement strand
CGCGCCGCGGCGGCGCGGGCGTCGAGGGTCACGCCGGGAGCGCCTCCCGGAGCACCGCGGCCAGCGCGTCGAACGCATCCCAGAACAGCATGTGCCCCGCGTCGACGGGGCGCTCCACCAGACGCGCCCCCACGTCCCGCGCGAGACGGCGGCGCAGCGCCGGCGTCACGAACGCGTCGCGCAGGGCCTCCACCAACACCACGGCACCCGTGAACCCGGTGAGCGGCACCGGCGGACAGGCCATCTCCCCCCACGCCGCGATCGCCGCCAGCCGCGAGTAGCGGAACCGCAGCCGCCCGTCCCCACCGCGCTCCAGGAACGCGGCGAGGTCCTCGTCCACCGCCCACCGCCCCTCCGGGGGACGCATCGCCAGCCACGCCGCCCGGGCCTCGTCGAGGTCCGCGAACGACGCGGCCCGGCCACGGCCCTCCAGGTCGTTCAGGGCGCTCTCGACGCACACCGCCGGATCCAGGGCCACCGCCGGGTCGAGCAACGTCAGCGACGCCACCCGCCCCGGCGCCGCCGCCGCGAGCCGCGTCGCGAGGAGCCCGCCGAACGAGTGCCCCACCACGTCCACCGCCCCCACGCCCTCCCGGTCCAGGAGCTCGAGAAGGTCCGCGACGTGCGTCTCGGCATCCCACGGGGGGTCCCACGTCGACGCCCCGTGCCCGCGCAGGTCCGGCGCCAGCACCCGCCGGTGCGGCAACGCCTCCTGCGCCACCCGCCGGAACCGGGCCCCGATGTTCCGCACCCCGTGGATCGCGAGCACCGGCGCCGCATCGGCGGGACCCCAGCGGTTCACGGCCAGCGACACCCGCCCATCATGACGGCCGGCCCGGCGCGCACGGGACGCGGCCCGCAGGGCGGGTGCCGGTGGGGCGCCGGCGCGCTACGCTCGACGCATGGCGTGGGAGGACGACGACAAGTGGCCTGAGCCCGACCGGGACCCCGAGTCGCTCGAGCGGCGTCGCCGGGCGATCGGCGAGATCACCCGCACTCGGCAGCGCCTCACCCGATGGGCGTACACGATCATCGGGATCCTGATCGTCGTCGTGATCGTGCTTGCCACGACCCGTTGACGGGACGCAGGTCGGCGTCGTCGCCGACCTGTGGCGCTTCCCCGTCAAGTCGTTCGGTGGCGAGCGGGTGCGCCGCGCGTTCGTCGGGCCGTTCGGCCTCCTCGGCGACCGCCGGTACGCCGCCGTCGACACCGACACCGGCGAGGCCCTCAGTGCCCGCCGCGTGTCCCGCCTCCTCGGCTTCAGCGCCCGCTACGGCGACGGGGACCCCGCCGGCACCCCCCTCGTCACCACCCCCGACGGGGCCCTCCACAGCCCCGACGACCCGGAGCTCGCCGCCGCCGTCGCCGCCGCCACCGCCCGCCAGGTGAGCGTCCTGCGGTCCCCCGGCGCCCTCCACGACGCCGCGCCGCTCCACATCCTCAGCCTCGCGTCCGTCGCGGCGCTCGGCGCGGCCGTCGCCTCCGACCTCGACGTGCGGCGGTTCCGCCCCAACATCCTCGTCGAGCTCGACGACCTCCACCCCGGGGAGGACGGATGGCCGGGGCTGCGGCTCGCGATCGGGGACCGCGTCACCGTCGACGTCGTCGTCCCCACCGAGCGGTGCGCCGTCACAACCTACGACCCCGACACCCTCGACCGCGACCCGGCGGTGCTCGCCGCGCTCGCCCGGGAACGCGACAACCTGTTCGGCGTGTACGCCACGGTCACGACCCCGGGCTGGATCGCCGTCGGCGACCCCATCCGCCACGCCGCCGGATGAGGCGCCCCCGGGTGCCGACGTGCAGGATCCGTGCTATGGTTCCGGTCCCGCCGCGGGGTGGAGCAGTCTGGTAGCTCGTCGGGCTCATAACCCGAAGGTCGCAGGTTCAAATCCTGCCCCCGCTACCAAACTTAACTCCCTGAAGTGGAAACACTTCGGGGAGTTCGCTTTTGGG
>JBFLWO010000503.1:0-1962 GCA_040757755.1 Actinomycetota bacterium | reverse complement strand
TCCTTAGTTTCGCCCGCAGGTGAGTGCTGGACGAGGGGGGTTGCCCGTGACCGTGAAGGCCCGACTGCGCCGTGCTGCGGCCATCGTCGTGACCGGCACCTGCCTCGTCGCCCCCGCCGCGTCCGTCGCCGCCGCACCGGCTCCGGCCGCCCCGGCCGGGACGACCGCGTCCGCACCGGCCGCGCCCCGCGCCACGACGATCTCCGCCGCCCTCGCCCTCCTCGAGTCGGGGCGTGCGGACACCGCCCGCGTCGAGGGGCTCCCGAACCTGCCGACGCTGGTGCTGCGGGTCGGCCGCACCTCCTACACCACCCCTGTCGCCGACGCGCTCCTGCCGCGCGTCGTCGACGCCGCGAAGGCCGGGGACGTGCCGCTGCGCCTCGTCGGCCCCCGCCCGATCCGCATCGACAGCATCCGCGACGAGATCTCCGGCGAGACGGGCGGCGGCTTCGACATCGGCGAATGGGTGCAGACGTGGGGGCCCCTCATCCTCATGGCGGGCCTCGTCCTCGTCGGGGGGATGGCGGTGCGCCAGGTCGGCGGCGCCCGCTTCGGCCGCCGCACGAAGCCCACGAGCACGACCGTGCGGTTCGACGAGGTCGCGGGCATCGACGAGATCCGCGACGAGGTCGTCGAGATCGCCGACTTCCTGCGCGAGCCGGAGCGCTTCCGCCGCCTCGGGGCCACCCTGCCGCGGGGCGTGCTCCTGTACGGCGCCCCCGGCACCGGCAAGACCCTCCTCGCCCGCGCGATCGCGGGGGAGGCGGGGGTGCCGTTCTTCAGCGCCTCCGGGTCCGAGTTCGTGGAGGTCTACGCGGGCCTCGGGTCACGGCGCGTCCGCGCCCTGTTCGAGGCGGCGCGCAAGGCGGCGCCCGCCGTCGTCTACATCGACGAGATCGACGCGGTCGGCGGCGTGCGCACCGGCGGCCCCGGGTCGGGGGAGCGGGAGCAGACCCTCGACCAGCTCCTCGCCGAGATGGACGGCTTCGCCACCGACACGGACCGCCCCGTCGTCGTGCTCGCCTCCACGAACCGCCTCAACGACCTCGACCCCGCCCTCGTGCGATCCGGGCGGTTCGACCGCAAGATCGCGGTGGGCCTGCCGGGACGGGAGGCGCGGGAGGCGATCCTCGAGGTCCACACCCGCAACCGGCCGCTCGCCCCCGACGTCGACGTCGCCGCCGTCGCCGCGTTCACCGTCGGCCTCGCCGGCGCGGACCTCGCCGCCCTGTGCAACGAGGCCTCCTTCGAGGCGGCCCGCGCCGGGAAGGACGCCCTCGAGCTGGGGGACTTCCGCCGGGCGCTCCTGCGCCTCGCCGCCGGGCCGGAGAAGCGCAGCCGCATCATGACCGAGGACGAGCGCCGCCTCGTCGCCTACCACGAGATCGGCCACGCCCTCGTCGGCCACCTCTCGCCCCGCTGCGACGCGGTGGAGCGCGTCACGGTGATCCCGCAGGGGCAGGCGCTCGGCGTGACGATCTCGCTGCCGGACGAGGACCGCTTCCTCTACACCCGCCGCGACGGGCTGGAGCGCCTGTCGATGATCCTGGCGGGGCGGGCCGCGGAGGAGGTGGTGTTCGGCGAGATGACGTCCGGCGCCGCCGACGACCTGTCCCGCGCCACCGCCCTCGCCCGCCGCATGGTGGCGGAGCTCGCGATGGGGGAGGAGACGACGGCCCTCAGCATCACCGCCGCCGGGCCGGCCGACGAGGCGGGGGAGGAGCGGGTGGAGCGGCAGGCCCGCGCCCTGCTGGAGGAGGCGTACCGCCGGGCGTGCACGATGGTGGAGGAGCGCATCGACAGCGTCCACGCCGCCGCCGAGGCGCTGCTCGCCAGCGAGGCGATCGGCCGGGAGGAGCTGGACGAGCTGTTCGGGCCGCGGCCGCCGCGCGCGCGGTTCGTGCCGCGCCGCCCGGCCGCCGGGGAGGCCGCGCCGGGCGCGTGAAGGGTGGTGGGCCCGCC
>JBFLWO010000502.1:0-1965 GCA_040757755.1 Actinomycetota bacterium | reverse complement strand
CGCCGGCGGCCGGCGCGGCCTGAGCCTCCAGTTACGGTGCTCCGGCCGAGGGCATCAGCGCGTACGCGGTGTCGGGCAGGCGGCGCCCGGACGCGGCGATGGAGTGGACGAAGAGCGTCTTGTCGATGCGACCGTTGTAGATCGGCACCGACTCCTCGATGCAGATCCTGACCACCTCCCCGCGGTCCATTCCGAGGACCTCGGAGAGCTCCTCCGGGGTCAGGTGATTTGGCATCGAAACCTCCTCTTCGGGAAGCCGGGGTGCCGCCACGAAAAAACCCGCCTGACCTGCGCGGGTCATGGCGGGTTCAGCAGGGACGCATCGTTCGGCGGGGGCTCAACGAACCGGATCGACGACCGACCTGTCCATGGATGGAGGGTAGCTCCGTGATCGGACGGAGTTCAAGCGGTCCGTCCGCGGCGAGCCCGCATCCAGCGGCCTCCGGGCGATCGCGCGCGACACCTGCGGCGGTGCCGCGCGGATGTCGGCACGGTGTGCGCGGGACACGCGCGCCGACCCGGATCTAGCCTCGACCCACATCCGACGAGGGAGGCGCGATGAACGTTGCGGCGCTGATCGGCGAGGTGGCATCCGGCGTGACCGACGACGCGGACGGCGTGAGGTTCGCGCTGGCGGTGGCGGCGCGCGGTGGTGGGGAAGCGGAGCGGGTGGACGTGCATGCGCGCGGCGGGCAGGCGGAGGCCTGCCGCGCGTACCTCCGGCCGGGCCACCGGGTGGCGATCGAGGGCCGTGTCGCCCCCGGTGCCCGCCCGGCCGAGGTGATCGCCGACCGCATCCAGTTCCTCACCACGCGCGCCCAGGCCGCGGCGATGGAGGCGGGAGGGGAGGGGTGAGCCCCGACGAGGACGGGGTGCGGGCGGGGCCGCCGGCCCCGTCAGCGCGACGGCCCGCGCTGGTGCGCGAGGCGCGGGCGGGCCCACATCCAGGCGGACACCATCAGGAAGCCGGTGCCGATCACCAGGCTGCCCGCCATCGAGTCGATCACGTAGTGGTTCGCGGTCCCCGTGATGGTGAGGAAGACGAGGGCGGGGTAGACGAGCGCCACCAGCCGCAGCGGCCAGCTGCGGATGAGGAAGCAGAGGACGAGCCCGATCATGAGGGAGTAGCCGAAGTGCATGGAGGGCACGGCCGCGTACGGGTTGAACCATCCGGCGAGGCTCCCGGCGTGCAGGTCGATGTCGCTGATCGACCGGAGGGTGTCGATGAACCCGTCGCTCCTCAGGTAGCGCGGCGGCGCCACCGGGAACACCATGAACACGATCAGCGCGATGCCGTTCGCGGTGAAGAAGGCGTTGCGCACCAGCGGGTACCAGTGGCGGCGCTTGCGGTACAGCCAGATGAAGAAGATCGGCGTGATCGTGTAGTGCCCGTAGAGGTAGAAGAGGTTGAGGGCCTTCGTGAGGCTCAGGTGCGTGAGGACGAACTCCTGGATGCTCGTCTCGACGAACAGCCCGGTGCTCCGCTCCCAGGCGACGATGTCGGCGGCGTTCGCCAGGGCGTCGGGGGCGTCGCCCACGACGAGGGCACGCGACCCCTGGTAGACGAGGACGCCGAGGACGAAGAGCATGACCTCGAAGGTCCACGGCCGGCGGCGGAACTGCCCGCGCACGCGCCCCACGGCCCGCCGCTGCGCCGGCTCGGGCGTCCGGGGGGCCGCTCCGCCGTCCGCGCCGTCCGCGGCGTCGCTCGTCGGAGCCTCGACAGTGGCCGACATAGGCCGATCACGGTACCGCGGGGGCCCAACGGGCACAAGGCACCCCCCCGGGGTTCCCGCGCGTCGCGCGAGGGCGGGGCCCGCTGGCGCGAAGCCGCGGGGATCAGTACCATCCCGTGGTCAATCCGCGGGGTGTGGCGCAGCCCGGTAGCGCGCTCCGTTCGGGTCGGAGAGGTCCCCGGTTCGAATCCGGGCACCCCGATGACGGGGTCGTCGTGCGGCGCTCGGC
>JBFLWO010000501.1:0-1965 GCA_040757755.1 Actinomycetota bacterium | reverse complement strand
CCCCGCGGTCCGGGACTGGTGAGCGAAGGGACGGCATGGACACGCACGAACGCGACCGGCGCGGCGGGCTGACGCGCGTCGCCGCGGTCGCCGTCGCCGCCGGCGTGGCGGGAGGCGCCGCCGTGTACGGGGTGGAGCGCGCCACCGAGGGGTCGGGGGAGCCGGCGGCCACCGTCTCCGCCACCGCACCGGCGACCACCGCGACCGACGAGGTGGGCGGCGGGACCGCCACGGGCTGGACGGCCGTGGTGCGGCGCGCGAGCCCCGGAGTCGTGTCGATCACGAGCGTCCTCACCGTCACCGCCGACCCGGGGTTCCCGGGCGCGCCGCCCGAGACCCGCCAGGAGACCGCGGCCGGCACGGGCTTCGTCATCGACGCCTCCGGCGACATCGTCACCAGCCAGCACGTCGTCGCGGACGCCACCTCGATCACCGTCCGGTTCGCCGACGGCACCAGCGCGAAGGCGACGGTGCGCGGCACCGACGCCACCACCGACCTCGCCGTGATCCGCGTCAAGGTGGCGGCCGCCACGCTGCACCCCCTCACCCTCGGCTCCGCCGCCGGGGTGCGTGTCGGCGACCCCGTCCTCGCGATCGGCAACCCGTTCGGCTACGACCGCTCCGCCAGCGCCGGCATCGTGTCGGGGCTCGGCCGGGAGATCCAGTCCCCGAACGGGTTCACCCTCGTCGACGCGATCCAGACCGACGCGGCGGTGAACCACGGCAACTCCGGCGGCCCCCTCCTCGACGCCGCCGGGCGGGTGATCGGCGTGAACGCGCAGATCGCCGACTCGGGCGTGGACGCGAACGTGGGCGTCGCCTTCGCGGTGCCGATGGACGCCGGCAACCGCCGGGTGATCGCGCAGCTGCGCGACGCCGGGAAGGTGAGCCATGCGTGGCTCGGCATCGCGGGGCAGACGATCGACGCGCGCCTCGCCCAGGAGGGGCGGGTGCCGGTGAGCGCCGGCGTGCTCGTCACCGGCACCGTCGCGGGCGGGCCCGCGGCGGACGCCGGGATCGACCCCGGCACCGACCAGGTCACCGTCGACGGCGCCGCGTTCTGCGTCGGCGGCGACGTCATCACCTCGATCGACGGCCGCGCGATCGCGTCGATGGCGGACCTGCAGGGGGCGCTGGAGGCGTCGCGGCCCGGAGCCGAGGTCGCGGTGCGCGTCGTCCATGCGGACGGCGAGGTCGAGACCGTGCGCGTCACGCTCGGCGCGCAGCCGGCCACCGCGCCCTCCGTCACCTCCGGCTGCTGAGGGTCCCCGTCCCCTCCGCCTACCCTCCGGCGGACTGGGAGACGAACGCCGCCACGTTCTGGATCTCCTCGGCGGAGAGCCGGTCGGCGAACGCGGGCATCGCGCCGCCGCCGTTCGTCACCTGGGTGACCACCTTCTCGAACGTCGGCTTCGTCGCGTCGAGGCTCGGCCCGACGGTGCCGGTGGAGCCGGCCGCGGCGAGGACGTGACAGCCGCCGCACCCCGCCGAGGCGAACACCGTCTTACCGGCGGCGACGTCACCGCCCGCGGTGGTCGTGCCCTCGGTGGTGGTGGGGGCCGTGGTCGTGGGGGCCGTGGTCGTCGGAGCCGTCGTGGTCGGCGCCGTCGTGGTGGGCGCCGTGGTGGGCTGCGTCGTGGCGGCCTGCTCCCCGTCGTCGCCGCAGGCGGCCACCCCGAACGCCAGCGCCCCGACGGACACCGCGATCGCCGCGAGTCGTGTCACCCTCATCACCGGCCTCCCCGGTCGCACGGGCCACGCGCCGAGCCATTCTCCGCACCCCCGACTCGGCGGTCAACCCCGCCCGCGGCACCGGACGCATGTCCGTTCTTCGCGCCTGCGGACGTGGGTGACCGCGGGCGGACGCCCGCCGGTCTGGTACAGAGCACCCGCCGCACCGCGGCCGCTGCGCCCCGCCCCCGACCCGCGGAGACCCGTGTGAGCTCGTCCCTGCTTCCGCCGCCC
>JBFLWO010000500.1:0-1977 GCA_040757755.1 Actinomycetota bacterium | reverse complement strand
GTCGTCCGGGGGGGGGGCGGCGCCGGCCAGGTCCCCCGCCAGCACCCGGGCGCGCACCAGAAGGTCGAGGGCGGCGACCCGCTCGGTGCGCTCCCCCGGGTCGAGGCGGCGCAGGTAGCGCTCCACGAAGTCGGTGGCGGCCCCGGCGTCGCCCCGGCCGATCGCGAGGGCGGCGCGCCCGAGCACCGACACCGGGTGCGTCTCGGCGCGGCGGAAGAGCGCCTCCGCCTCCTCCGCGCGCCCCTGCCGGCGGCGCAGCTCCCCGAGGCGCGCCACCACGTCCCCCACCCGCCGCTCGTTCAGCTCCCGGAACTCCCGGGCGGCGGAGTCGAGCTCGGCCTCGCAGTCCGCCCACGCGCCGCGCCACAGGAGCACGTCCGCGTAATGGGTGCGGCAGATCGAGAGCGTGAGCCGGTCGCTCCAGCGGGCGGACGTCTCCCGCACCCGCGCACACCAGCTCTCGGCACGGTCGAAGTCACGCACACGCTTGCAGGCGTAGATGAGGTAGCAGTACACGGTCTGCAGGGCGTCGACGTCGGCGATCTCGCCGGCGCCCGCCGCGGCGGCCGCCTCGTCGAGGAGGCGCATGCCGTCCTCCACGCGCCCTTCGGTGACGAGCGCGAGCCCCTGCACGGCCAGGCTGAACATCTCGATGTCGACGTCGGCGACCTGGCGGCCGATGGCGGTCGCCTCCTGCGCCAGACGGTGCGCCGCGGCGAGGTCGTGGTCGATGACGAGAGCGAGGTGCGCCCCGAGCATGCGCACCCAGCCGCCCTCCGGACACGGCCCGGCCACCTCGGCGAGGAGCCGGCGGGCCCGCTCCATCCACCCCCGCCCCGTGACGACGTCGCTACGGAAGTTGTAGGCGTGAAGCGCGAGCTGCATCGCCATTCGCGCGGCGCCGCGGTGGTCGCCGCGGGCGCGGTACAGACGGTAGGCGCGCTCGTGGGCGCGCAGCGCCGCCTGCTCGTCGTGCTGCCAGCGGGCGGCGAGCCCGAGCCCTTCGAGGGCCTCCGGGGTCTCCCCCTCGTCGAGCGCCGCCTCGAACGTCAGGCGGGCGTCCGCCCACCGGCCGTCGCGAAGCGCCTCGTGTCCCGCCTCCACGGTCACGCCGCGCACGATAGACGCCGCCGGACGGCCCCCGCGGCCGCTGTCGCCTACGGGCGCAGCACGAGCGCGATGTCCGTCCGCGCGAAGTCGCGGCCGGTGCACAGCAGGGGCATCCCGGCGAGGCGGGCCGTCGCGTAGCTCATGCAGTCGCCGAAGTTCAGCGCGGCCGGGTGGCGCCCCTTCCCGAAGCGCGCGTAGGCGTCGGCGGCCACGCGCCAGTGCTCCTGCCCGAAGGAGATCGGCGTGATGGCCGCCGCCTCCACGAGCCGCGACAGGAGGAGCCGCGCCCCGTCGCCCGCGCGGGCGGTGAGGACGATCGAGGTCTCGAGCAGCGTCGGCGTGGCGGCACCGACGGCGTCGGCGTCCGAGAACGCGTCGACGATCCGCTCGTGTCCGGGCTCCTGCAGGAGCATCGCGATGATCGCGGAGGAGTCGAGGATCACACGCCCTCCCGGCCGTAGCCCAGGATGCGCTCCCGCTCCGCCTTCGTGACCCGCCGGCCGCGAACCGCCTCCGGCACCGCCGGCCAGATCTCGTTCTCCAGCACGCCGCGCAGCACGGCGGCCCGGTCGAGGGCGCCGATGCGGAGGGACAGCCGTGCATGGCGCTCGCGCAGCGCCACCCGGATCGCGTGCGTCTTGGTCTCGCCGGTGAGCGCCGCGATCTCCCCGGCCAGGCGCACGACCTCCTCGTCCTTGATGTTGAGGGCCACGCGGGGATGGTACGCCGACTGGTACCAGGGTGCCATCAGTCGACCATCGGTACCGATTGGCGGCGGCGATCGCACCGCGCGGGGACGCCGCCCGAAGCACCGCTTTGTAACCACCCCGCCCCGTGCCCGGCCATAACTTCTCGCCGGTTCCATCG
>JBFLWO010000499.1:0-1987 GCA_040757755.1 Actinomycetota bacterium | reverse complement strand
CTCACCCGCGGCGACCTGGAGGCCGGCGGCATCGCGGTGGTGGAGGGCGACGCCACCCGCGCGGTGCCCGCCGGGCCGTGGGGGTGCGTGTACCTCGGCAACGTCTCGCACCTGTTCGGGCCGCAGGAGAACCGCGACCTCCTCGCACGCTGCGGGCGGGAGGTCGCGCCCGGCGGGCTCCTCGCCGTGCAGGACATCCTGCGAGGACGGAGCGACCAGGCCGCCCGGTTCTCGGTGCTGATGCTCCTCGGCACCCGCCGCGGCGACACGTACGCGGAGGAGGACTACCGCGGCTGGATGGCGGCCGCCGGCTGCCCGGTCGAGCGCATCGTGGACGTCGAGGAGCGCTGGCACCAGCTCGTCGTCGGCCGGAAGGCGACCTGATGGACCTGGGGATCGCGGGGCGCGTCGCGCTCGTCACCGGCGCGAGCCGCGGCATCGGCCTCGCCGCCGCCCGGGCCCTGGCGGCCGAGGGCTGCGCCGTCGCGGTCGCCTCCCGCCGTCCGGACACCGTGCGTCGTGCCGCGGAGGGCCTCGCCGCCGGCGGCGCCCGGGCGGTGGGCCTCGCCGGCGACGTCGCCGACCCCGCGGTGCCGGCGCGGCTCGTCGCCGAGGCGGAGGCGGCCCTCGGACCCGTCGACATCCTCGTCGCGAACGCCGGCGGTCCCCGCCAGGGCGGCTTCCTCGACGTGGAGGACGGCGACTGGGAACGGGCGGCGCAGCAGAACCTGCTGGGGATGGCGCGTCTCGCCCGCGCGGTCCTGCCCGGCATGCAGCGCCGCCGCTGGGGGCGGATCGTGACGATCACCAGCATGACGGCGCGGGAGGCGGCGGACGGGCTCGTCCTGTCGAACGCGGTGCGGGCCGGCGTCGCGGGGATGGTGCGGACCCTGGCGCGGGAGGTCGCCGCCGAGGGGTTCCGCGTGAACAACGTGATGCCGGGGCCGATCGACACGGAGCGGCTGCGCGAGATCCACGGCGGCGCCGGCGGCGTGGAGGCGGCGCTCGCCGCCCGGGCGGCGCGCAACCCCACCGGCCGCCTGGGCCGCCCCGACGAGGTGGGGGACCTCGTCGCCTTCCTGTGCGGGGAGCGCGCCGCGTTCCTCACCGGGGCGTCGATCCTCGTGGACGGCGGGGAGAGCCGGGTGATCGCGTGATCGGAGGCCCCACCGACCGCTGCCCGCCGTTTCGCTTCAGCGCCCAGGCCCGGGTGGACGTGAGCGACACCGACCTCTTCCGCATCGTCTACTACGGGCGGTTCCTGCCGTACTTCGACGGGGCGCTCATCGCGTACCGGCGCCACATCGGGGTCGACCTCATCGGCCCGGACGGCCACCGCTACGTGGTGCGCCACGTCGACGTCGACTACCGCCAGTCCGCCCGCTTCGACGACCTCCTCGAGGTGTTCGTGAGGGTGGCGCACGTGGGCCGCACGAGCCACACCGTCGCCTACCGGGTGGAGCGGCTCGCCGACGGCGGGTCGGTGCACGTCGCCGACGGCCGCGCCGCGCTGGTGGGTCTCGACGCGGACCGCCGCCCCACCCCCGTCCCGGACGCCGTCCGCGACGCGATCGTCGCGTTCGAGGGCGACCGGGTGGAGCTCGGGTGACGCGGCGGCTCCTGGGGGAGGACGCGGCGCTCCTCGCGGCGGCCGGGGCGCCGGTGGACGCCCTCGCCGCGGCGGAGCGCGACGCCGTCGCCGCCGCCGCGCTTCCCGCCCGCGGCCTGTGGCTCGACGCCCACGTCCACCTGGGGCGCGACCGCGACGGGCACGCCCTGGCCGCCGCGGACCTCGTCGCCGACATGGACGCGGCGGGCATCGCGGCCGCCGTGTGCTTCCCCCCCGACGACCCCGGAGCCGACGGGCGGTTCACCGCCGCGAACGACCTGGTGCTGCGCGCCGCCGCGCAGGAGCCGGGGCGGGTCATCCCGTTCTGCCGCGTCGACCCCGGCGGGGACGGCTGGCGTGAGGAGCTGGAGCGCGCGG
>JBFLWO010000498.1:0-1993 GCA_040757755.1 Actinomycetota bacterium | reverse complement strand
AAGCCGCTCACCGACACCCTTCACCCGGCCGCATGCGCGGCGCCGCGATGGACGCGTCCCACGAGCGGGCGCAGGCCGAGGTATCCGTGCTGGCGAAGCCACCAGCGACCGAAGGCGATGGGACGGCTCGACTGGTGCCGGACGCCGATCAGGCGACCCAGCCGCTCGACCACGTAGCGGTCGAGCGTGTGGAACTTCCTCGTCGAGTTGCCCCGGCGGAAGTAGCCGCCCCAGCCGGTGAGGTACCGGTTCAGGTCAGCCACGACCACCCCGACCGGCAGGCGCGCACGGCGCCTGTCGGTCAGCTCGCGGATCCTCTGCCGCGCCGCCTGCATGGCGCGCGCCGACGGCCAACGGGCAAGGTAGCGCCAGCCCGGCTTTCTGAAGCTCTCGATCATGCGGTGGTGAAAGCCCAGGAAGTCGAAGCCCTCCCCGTCCTCGTCCACGCACACCACGCGCGTCTTGTCGTCGGCCAGCTCCAGCCCGAGGTCGGCAAGCAGCGCCCGCAGCTCGTGAAGGGCGGCCTCGGCCTGCGCCTTGGTGTGACAGAGGATGAGAAGGTCGTCGGCGTACCTGATCAGCGTCCCCACCGCCCGACAGCGCTCCTGCCACGCCCGGTCGAGCGCGTTCAGGTAGACGTTGGCGAGAAGCGGCGAGACCCCACCGCCCTGGGGAACGCCGGTCGCGGGATGCACGAGGGTCGCCCCGTCGAGCACCCCGGCCCGAAGCCAGCTCCGGATCAGCTTGAGCACGCGCCGGTCGGAGACCCGTTCGGCCACCAGCGCCATCAGGGTGTCCGGCCGGAGCGCGTCGAAGAAGCCCCGGATATCGGCGTCTACCACCCAGCGGCGTCCTCTCATGACCTCGCCCTTGATCGCGTCGAGCGCGTCGTGGGCCGAGCGCTTGGGCCGAAACCCAAACGAGCAGTCGCGAAAGTCAGCCTCGAAGATCGGCTCCAGGACGAGCTTGGCGGCCGTCTGCACCACCCTGTCGGCGACAGTGGGGATGCCGAGCGGGCGCGTCTGTCCGGGGCGACCGGCCTTGGGGATGTAGACCCGCCTCACCGGCCGGGGCCGGTAGCGGCCCTCGCGAAGCTCTGTCTGGAGCTCGGCGAGGAACGGCTCGACCCCCGAATCCTCGATCTGGGCGATGCTGATGCGGTCGATCCCAGGAGCACCCTGGTTCTCGCGCACCGCGCGCCACGCCCGCTCGAGGACATCCCTGCGATGGATGCGATCCCAGAGCGCGTGGAAGCGCCTTGTGGGCGACCGCTTGGCCGCCAGGTAGAGCGTGACTTGGAGTTCTCGGACCTTGTCCTTCTTGGCGTTGTTGTCCCCGGAGGGCATGCACCGGTCCTTCCGTCGAAATCGACGCGTGGATGAAGTAGGGCCCCTTCCCATCGCCGGCGGTTGTGCTGTCCGGTTCGGCTCAAGCGGTACTGCGAGCCCCTCCGCCACCCTCCCGGCCGAGACGCGACTTCACGGGATCGCCGCTTATACGCGCCCCCTCGCTTCCCGGGCGAACATCCGCAGCGGCCCGGGGCCGGGGAGGGCTTCCCCAGTTCCCGCACCCACCCTCCGACCGTTCCGCTCCCTCTACCCCGGGGGGTTCTTCGCCGCTGCGTCCAGGCTCTTGACGGCTTCCATGGCCTTCGCCGTGAATTCCCCGGCTCGGCTCCCCCTTGTCCCCTCGCGGGGCTAGCGTCACGGGGCGGCAGGATTCGCTTAGATGCTGCGGACCGGTCGGTTGCTTCCCCTGAAGGGCTTTCGACGCTGGGCTTCGACGGCGGGCGTTTCCCCCCGACGCCGCCAGCCTGCTACCGGGCGCCCTGGCGCTTACCCGGACCGGACTTGCACCGGTTGGCGGATGCGGGCTTATGTTCGGATCAGGTCATTCCAAGCACCACCTCCGAACGCTGGGCACACGAATCACTCATCTAGGGAACACCACGGGTTCCGGCGGGGGCTCGGGTGGACCCCGATCGCGCCGTGCG
>JBFLWO010000497.1:0-1994 GCA_040757755.1 Actinomycetota bacterium | reverse complement strand
TGGCACCTCATCCGCGCCAGCGCCGCCCGGTTCAGCTCCAGCACCACCGCGTCACGCCCCCCGACGATCAGGAGCGTCGGGGCGCGCACCTCGCGCAACGCCGCCCCCGCCAGGGCCGGCCGGCCGCCCCGCGCCACCACCGCGGCCACCGGCTCGGGACGGCGCGCCGCCGCCGCCAACGCCGCCGCCGCCCCCGTGCTCGCCCCGAACAGACCCACCGCCAGACCCGCCGTCGCCGGCGCCGCCGTCACCCAGTCGACCGCACCCACCAGGCGCTCCGTCAGCAGGTCCACGTCGAACCGCAACTCCCCGGTGCGGACGTCCACCGCCTCCTCCTCCCGGGTGAGAAGGTCGATCAGGAGCGTCGCCAGGCCCCCCGCCCGCAGATCCGCGGCGACCCGGCGGTTCCGCGGGCTGTGACGGCTGCTGCCGCTGCCATGCGCGAACACCACCACCCCGCGGGCCGCATCCGGCACCACCAGGTCCCCCGCCACCACGCCGCCCGCCGCGGTCACCCGCACGGGCACCGCCACCGGCGCACCACCCATCCCGCCTCCCGCACCCGCAGGCCACGGCCACCACGGCAAGGATCGCGCCGCCGGCCGCCGGATGCGCCGCACCGGACATCCGGACAACCCCCGATGCCGCCCCGTCCCGCGCGCGGAACACTCGGGGCGGGGCCGCGTCCGGCACGCCGCCGCGGGAACCGGGACACCGGGAGGCCACGTGAACCCCACCCTCAGCCTCGGGCGCATCGCCGGGATCCGCATCGGCGTCAACTGGAGCTGGATCGCCGCCCTCGCCCTCATCGTGTGGAGCCTCGGCGCCGAGGTGTTCCCCGCCCAGAACCCCGGCCTCGGCGACGGCACCTACGCGGCGATGGCCGTCACCGCCGCCGTCCTGTTCTTCACCACCCTGCTCCTCCACGAGCTCGGGCACGCGCTGCAGGCCCGCCGCGAGGGGATGAGGATCGAGGGGATCACCCTGTGGCTCTTCGGCGGCGTCGCCCGGTTCCGCGGCGCGTTCCCCAGCGCCGGCGCCGAGCTGCGCGTCGCCGCCGCCGGACCCGCCGTCACCGTCGCCATCGCCGCCGCCCTCCTCGCCGTCGCCGCCGCCGCGTCACCCACCCCGGCCGTCGACGGCGTCGTCGCATGGCTCGGCTACGTCAACCTCCTGCTCCTCGCCTTCAACCTGCTCCCCGCCCTGCCCCTCGACGGGGGACGGATCCTCCTCGCGCTCCTGTGGCGGCGAAGCGGCGACGTCGGACGCGCCACCCGCACCGCCGCCGGGTTCGGCCGCGGCCTCGGGTGGGTCATGATCGCCGGCGGCCTCGTCCTCGTCGCCCTCGGCGCCGCCGGCGGCATCTGGCTCGCCGCCCTCGGCTGGTTCCTGCACGCCGCCGCCACCGCCGAGGCACGGCAGGGACGGGTGCGCGACGCGCTTCGCGGCCGGATGGTGCGCGACGAGATGACCCCGGTCACCGCGGTCGCCGCCGCCGGCCAGACCCTGCGCTCGTTCGCGGACGCCCTGCCGCTCGGCCTGCTGCACACCGCCTACCCCGTCGTCGACGACGGGCGCGTCCTGGGGCTCCTCCCCGTCGACGCCGTCGCCGACGTCCCCACCGCCGACTGGGACCGCCGCCTGGTGCGGGACCTCACCGTGCCGCGCGACCGCCTGGCCGTCCTGCGCCCCGAGGAGGACCTCTTCGAGGCCCTCCTCGACATGGGGGCCCACGGTCAGGGCCGCGCTCTCGTCATGGACGGCGACCGCCTCCGGGGCCTCGTCTCCGTCACCGACATCGAGCGCCTGCTGGACCCGTCGCTGCGACGGCCACCGTCCGCGCGCCGCTGAGCGTCGCGCAGGGTGCGTGGGGTCGTGGAGGGGCCGGAACCGCTCGGGCCCCGGCCCCACCCCACGGGCGTCAGGCCCCCCGGGTGACCCCGAGCGTCGCCTCCGCGGCGGCGGTCCCCGCCGCCTTGAGGGCCTGCTCGAGG
>JBFLWO010000496.1:0-1997 GCA_040757755.1 Actinomycetota bacterium | reverse complement strand
GCCGGCGGGGCGGCGCCCCGGCGATGCCGGCGAGGTCCTCGGGCGGCATGGGCTTCCCCAGGTGCCACCCCTGGCCCAGGGTGCAGCCGGCGTCGACGACGGCGCGCAGCACCTCCTCGTCCTCGATGCCCTCCGCCACCACCGCGAGGCCGAGGGTGCGGCCGAGCTGCGCGACGGACCGGACGATGGCGGCGCTGCGTGCGTCCCGCGCCATGGCCGACACGAACGACCGGTCGACCTTGATCGTGTCCACGGGGAACCGGGTGAGGTAGTTGAGGGACGCGTGACCCACGCCGAAGTCGTCGATCGCGATGCGGAACCCGGCGGCGGACAGGCGGGACAGGACCTGCGCGGCCCGGGCCGGGTTCGCCATCAGCATGCTCTCCGTCACCTCCAGCTCGACGCGGCGGTGATCCACCGCCCATGCGGACGCGACGCCGGCGAGGCGCTCCGGAAGGTCCAGGTCGATGAGGTGCCGGGCGCTCAGGTTCACGGCGACGTCGAGGCGCAGGCCCGCGGCGTCCCACGCGCACACCTGCCGCAGCGCGCTCTCCAGCGCGAGGACGGTGAGCGGCGCCATCAGGGACGTGCGCTCCGCGAGGGGGATGAACTCCCCGGGCGGGATCACGCCGCGGCGTGGGTGCGTCCAGCGCATGAGCGCCTCCACGCCGACGACCCTGCCCGTCGCGAGCTCCACCTTCGGCTGGTACGCCATCGCGATCTCGCCGTTCACGATCGCCCGCCGCAGGTCCCCGAGGAGCTCGAGCCGCTCCGGGCTGTGCTCGTCCTCCGCCGGGTCGTACAGGCGGGCGCCCGCGTGGTCGCGCTTCGCGACGTACATCGCGACGTCGGCGTGTTGAAGCAGCGTGTCGACGTCCTCGCCGTCGCGCGGGCACAGGGCGACGCCGAAGCTCGCCTCCGCGTCGACCTGGATCTCCCCGATGAGCACGGGGCCGGACATCGCGGTTCGCAGCCGGTTGGCGGCCTCGAGGGCCTCCGACGCCTCACGGACGCGGGGGATCAGCACGGCGAACTCGTCCCCGCCGAGCCGGGCGACGACCTCCCCGGCGCGCGTCGCCTGGCGCAGGCGGTCGGCGATCGCCTCCAGCAGCAGGTCGCCGCGCTGGTGCCCCAGCGAGTCGTTCACGTCCTTGAAGCGGTCGACGTCGATCACCATCACCGCCGCGGCACCGCCGGCCGCACCCGCCGCCTGCACCGCCGCCGCGGCCCGCTGGCGGAACACGACGCGGTTCACCAGGCCGGTCAGGGGGTCGCGCAGCGCCTCGCGGCGCGACCCCGCGAGGGAGAGGTTCTCGTGCAGCGTCATCCCCATGCGCGCGATCGCGACGACGAGGGTGCCCACGGCGAGCCACGTCGCCGGCGGCGACGGCCACGCGTCGTCCCTCCCCGCGATCTCGCCGCCGGCGAGGAGGGCGGTCGCGGTGAGCGACACGGCGACGGGGGCGATGAGGGTGAACGCGCCCGGCGGGCGGCGGCGCGGCACGGCACCCGCGGGCGTCCACGACGCCACGACGACGAGGAGGAGTCCGGCGGTGCGCAGCGCGTCGATCTCGCTCGCGGCGTGGGCGCCCTCCGCCGCGAGCAGGCGCAGATGCATGCCGTCGGCGACGGCCGCCGCCGCGTACCCCGTGAGGAGCGGCAGCCACGCCCGGGCCGGCCGGGTGCCCGTGACGGCGAGAGCCCAGGCGGTCCATGCGACGAGGACCACGTCCCCGGCGGGGTAGGCGACGTCGATGACGACGGCGGCGCCCCAGGGCCCGACGTGGAGGTGCGGGACGATCGCGGCGGCCGCGACCGCCGCGGCGAGCAGGGCCCCCATGAGGCCGTCGAGGGCGAGCGTGGCGGGCGCGCGGCGCGCACGGGACCTCACGAGGAGGACGAGGCCGATCGCGGTGAGGGGCAGGAACAGCAGGCGGAGCGCGTCGGCGGGGGAGGGGTGCGGCGCGCCGGCGCCGGCGATCCGGGCGACGGCGTCC